>NZ_SJOC01000028.1:0-16923 GCF_004331195.1 Acinetobacter sp. ANC 4216
AATCGCCTATTTGCTGGTGAACTTCGCTAAACACATGGCACAAGAAGAATGGAGTATTCAGCGTTTATTGCGAATTATTCAGGTCAATTTATTTGAAAGGAAACTTTTAAGGTCACTCTTTGTGCCTGATAAAAAATGGCGAAAACAAGAAGAACCTCAATTGAGGTTCTTCTTGTGATATTTGTGGGACAGCAGTGACCCGAAGGTGCTTTTTTTCTATGTGCAGCTCGTGTATTAACGGTGGCTGCGATAATATTTTTTAGAGTGTTTTTTGTATTTGCGTTGGTCAGCACGACGGTCTTCCGATACTTTTTTACCCAGAACCGAACCACCTGCAGCACCTAGTGCAGAACCGATATAGCCACCTGTAGTTCCACCCATGTTTTTACCGACTGCATAACCGCCTACACCACCTAGGCCGCCACCGATGGCAGCACCGGTACGATTACGTCGGTCTGCAGAAACTGCCGCACCACCCGCACCACCAATAGCAGAGCCAATCATTGCACCGGTATTGCCGCCCATTTGTTTACCAATTGCGGTACCTGCTACGCTACCTAATGCAGAGGTTGCCGCAATACGAGTAGAGTTGTCGGCATGAGCAGAAACGGTAAACATTGATGCGGTTGCCATTGTTGCGCTGAGTAATAGTGCATTAAGTTTCATAGTTAACTCCATGTCCAAAAGTGAACGTTGTAAGTAAGTTCTTTCGATGTCGGTAAATGTAACAAAAATTTTTTCCAACAATGTGGAGAGGATCAACTAGAGTTGTGGCGTTTAGTGTCTGCTTTGTAAAGTTTCTTTAACAAAGTTGAAAAATGCTCATAAAACGCACGTTTATCAGGCAAATCTGCGTAAAACTGACGTGATTTGATGTTTCATCTTGAACCAATCCCTTTTTATATGTGGTTTTGTCCCCACAATATCTATGTCATTTAACCCTTAGAATCGTTACACTAGGCACAATTTTTTTGAGCTGCTCTATGTCCTATAAGGCATGGAGATAGCCTTTGTATTGAGATATTTAGCAAAATGAAAGAATCGTTACGTTTACGATTAGATCAACTTTCTGACCGTCACGAAGAATTAAACGCATTACTTGCCGACGTTGAAGTGATTTCAGATAACAAACGCTTCCGCCAATTGTCTCGTGAGCATAGTGATTTATCTGAAATTACTGAAGTCTGGAGCAAATTCCGTCAGGCAGAAGAAGATATACAAACTGCTGAAGCCATGTTGAGCGATCCTGATTTTAAGGAAATGGCTCAGGAAGAAATAAAAGATAATAAGGCACTGCTGGAGCAACTGGAAGCAGACTTAAATATTCTGATGATTCCGAAAGATCCAAATGATGCCAACTCTGCCTATCTGGAAATTCGTGCCGGAACCGGGGGCGATGAAGCTGCGATTTTCTCGGGTGATTTATTCCGCATGTATAGCAAATATGCAGAAAGCCAAGGCTGGCGCATAGAAATCCTGTCTGAAAATGAAGGGGAGCATGGCGGCTATAAAGAAGTCATCTGCCTGATTAATGGTGAAGGGGTATATGGTCGCCTGAAATTTGAAAGTGGTGCACACCGCGTACAGCGCGTTCCTGCAACCGAATCTCAAGGCCGTGTGCATACCTCTGCCTGTACGGTAGCCATTTTGCCTGAAGTCGATGTCGATACCTCGGTAGAGATTAACCCGGCAGACTTGCGTATTGATACTTACCGTGCATCCGGTGCCGGTGGTCAGCACATTAACAAAACCGATTCGGCAGTCCGTATTACCCACATTCCAACCGGTACGGTGGTGGAATGTCAGGATGAACGTTCACAGCATAAGAACAAGGCCAAAGCCATGGCACTGCTGGTTTCACGCCTGGAAAATGCCAAACGTGCAGCAGCAGATGCGGCAACCTCGGAAATGCGCCGTGACCTGGTGGGTTCAGGCGATCGTTCGGAACGTATCCGTACTTATAACTATCCGCAAGGCCGCATGACCGATCACCGTATTAACCTGACCTTATATAAGCTGGATGCCGTGATGGAAGGTGACCTGACCGAATTGCTGGACAGCTTGCATCGTGAATATCAGGCCGACCAGCTGGCACTTCTTGCACAGCAGAATGGTGGCTAATGAATATTGCACAGGCCTTGGCCTTACGTGGTGATGCTGAAAGTTATGAACGCCAGGAAAATGCCTGGTTGCTTGAGCACATTACCCAAATAGATGCTTTTGATTTGCCTTTGAAAAAAACTCTGGAACTAACAGCAGAGCAAGAACAGGCATATCATAATGGCCTGGCACGTATTGCAGCCGGTGAACCCCTGGCTTATGTCACTGGGTCACAGCCATTCTGGACACTGGATTTAAAAGTCACTAAAGATACTTTAGTGCCCCGTCCAGACACAGAAGTACTGGTGGAAACGGTACTGAAACTTGACTTGCCTGAAGATGCCCGAATTGTCGATTTAGGCACCGGAACCGGAGCCATTGCTTTATCTCTTGCCAGTGAACGTCCAGATTGGTCTATTACGGCAACCGATATTTATGCACCAACTCTAGACGTTGCTCAGTTTAATGCCGAAAAGCATGACCTTGAACATGTGCGTTTTGTTTGTGGTTCCTGGTTTAAACCTTTGGGACGTGAGTTCTTTGATGTCATTGTTTCCAATCCGCCGTATATCGATGCGGAGGATATCCATATGCAGGATCTGGCGACTGAACCGGAGCGTGCTTTGGTGGCAGACAAACATGGTCTGGCAGATTTGGAGCAGATTATTGTACAAGGCAAAAAGCATTTAACCGTCAATGGCTGGGTGGTGCTGGAGCATGGTTATGATCAGGGGGATGCGGTACGGCATATCTTTACTCAAGCCGGTTATAAGCAAGTGCGTACCGTAAAAGACTATGGCGGTAATGACCGTGTGACTTTGGGGCAGTGGCCACATTAATCTTAAAAAGATAAAAAAATAAAGCGCAGCATGCGCTTTATTTTTTGACCACATCACGCCAGCGTAACAGCCAGCTTTCAGCAATTTTCATTAAGCTATCGGTCATTTTGCCTAAAATGGCCAGTAAGATAATGGCAATAATCACAATGTCGGGTCGGGAGGTTTCCCGGCCATCACTGAGCAAATAACCGATCCCTTGAGTGGCCGCAATCAGTTCAGCGGCAATCATAAACATCCAGGACAAGCTCAGGCTGTTGCGTAAACCGGTTAAAATACCCGGGGATGCCGCAGGAAGTACAATCTCCTTAATCTGTTGAAAGTATTTCAAACGATAGACTTGCGCCACTTCAATCAGCTTGCGGTCTACGCCGTGAATTGCGGCAACGGTATTGGTATAGGTCGGGAAAAATGCACCGATGGCAATCAGGGTAATTTTGGAGGCCTCATCGATGCCTAACCACAATAATAATAGTGGAATCCAGGCCAGGCTTGGAATCGACTTAATTGCTGAAAAAGAAGGTTCTAGGAATTCTTCCGCCTGTTTATTTAAACCTACAAAAATTGCGAAAATCAGTGCAAGTCCGCTACCGATAAAGAAACCAAGAAATACCCGCCAGGTACTGGTCCAGATATGTAGCCACAAATCGCCTGAAGACAGTTCCAGGAGTGACTGCCATAAGCTGCTTGGGGCAGGAAGCAGGTAAGGTTCAATCACCCCATTTCTCACCAATACTTCACACAGGATTAACGCAATAACCGGGATGACCAAGCCCTTCAGCTTGCTTAATAACTTAAGCAAGCCAAGCGCTGGGACTTTATCAACTTCAGGTTGAATCGGTGATCTATTCGTTGTTGCAGACGAACTCATTATTTTTTTACAACCTTTTGTGCATATTTGGCATCAAACAGTTGATCCACGACTTGATTGACGTTGGTACCGTTACGCACCAGTTCCTCTTCAGTCAAAATGGTTCCAGATTTTTTCAGGGCATTGATATGCTTTACAGTCGGGATGTTTTGCTCAAAATTGGTACGGCTGAGTTGCAGTTTGGCTACAGCAATAGGCAGTTTCGATTCACGTGCCAACAATTCGGCTAGTTTAGCCGGATTGGCTTTGGCCCATTTACGTGCCTGTTCGTAGGCTTTAATCACCGCTTCAATCGCTTCCGGACTTTGGCTGGCAAATTGTTCCTTGGTGCTTAATACACTGTAACTATTAAAACCGACATTTCGATACAGCAATTTTGCACCTGACTGCACTTGAGCAGAAGCCATCAGCGGATCTAAACCGGCCCAAGCATCGACTTGTCCACGTTCAAGTGCGGTTTTACCATCTGGATGTTGCAGATGGACAAGCTGAACATCCTTTTTATTCAAACCCGCAGTTTCCAGTGCTTGCAGAGTGAACAGGAAAGGGTCTGTACCTTTGGTGGCGGCAATTTTTTTCCCTTTTAAATCTTTTAGGCTTTTAATTGGAGAATTTTTTGCAACCAATAAGGCTGTCCATTCAGGCTGACTCTGGATATAAACGGTTTTAATTGGACTGCCATTGGCACGGCTCAGGACAGCAGCCAAACCTGCCGTAGAGGAAAAATCCACACTGCCGCTATTTAAATACTCGAGTGAACGGTTACTGCCTTGGCTAAATACCCATTTAATCTGGGTATTGGGTAAAGCCTTTTCCAATAACTTCTGCTCTTTAACGACCAAACTGGTCGGAGCGTAATAGGCATAATCCAGCTTCAGTGTATCCGGGAGGGCTGCCAGGCTATATTGACTGACCAAGCCGAATGCGATCGCTGTGAGTATTTTGGTTTCAAAGCCGGAATTTTGCATAAACGCCCCAATTAAATGATTTGAATGAGATGCGGCGAATAGTGCCAGTGAGTGAAGACAGAAGACAAAAAAGTAATTTTTATAAAATTATCTTAATTCCAGATATGCTGATGAATTTAGATTAAGATTTTGAAATATAACCAAATTTATTTTTAGTGTTTCTGCTTTTTCATTTTATATAAAAAACATACATCAACATGAATAAAAGGAAATAAAGAAAATTTAACTGTGCAAAAGCTTGCTGTTATTGCATGGTCATTTCAATGTAATGACAAATGGTTCTAGGCGGTGACATCTGAAATAATAAAAATACCGATAAATTGTTGACTTGTTTGATAAGTGAATAACACTGACATTTTAATGCGGTTGAACAATGATGGAGCGCTGTTTTTCCAAGAAGATATTACACCGGAAAACTTAAACAGGTACACAAACAAAAAAGATCAGAATTAGTCCCAGGACCGCAGCAAGTTGTTCAAGATTGAAGCATGGATATTCATGCAGGTTAAAGATTGAGGAATAATAGGCATTAAAAACGGCTCCTAAAAGCCGTTTTTTGTATTCTGCAAGATTACATCGGATAATCTTGTAAGCAGTCTGAAACTTCAACCTGTGCCAGAGCATCGGTTTCAAGGGCTAAACAAAGCGCCACAATTTTTGCCGTATCTGCAAGATATTGATCATCCTTTAATGCTGTAGCGGATTGCAGCGCGGCAATGCGTTCAGCACTGATATCCAGTGCTTTCGCTGCTTCAATCGCATCTGCACGATTGAAGAAATTGACCACTACATTTTGAAGTGCAGAATCAGAAGTATTTAAAATGCCTTGCTTGAATAACTCATCAAATTGACCGGTGTGAGAGTTGAGAGAATGAGTAAAATTTTGCACCAAGCTTTGCTCTAGTACATCAATCATCTTAAGCATGTCAGAACCTTTAATATAAGGTGATTTAACAGGGAGAGTACAGCAGAAAGACATAAAGATATGCCTTTAAATTGGTTGAAAAATAATCTATTTTGTCACTTTTTGCAAATAAATTCCGACGAAAAATAGATCAATTTTTTAAACTCATGAAAAGCAAAGAATTATTAAATCATGAGAAAGGAAACACTGTTTTATTAATTAGATTAATTCATAGATCCTTGTTTTGGCGATAAGCACCTGGGCTGACACCCGTCCATTTCTTGAAAGCACGATGAAATGCACTTGGATCGTGAAAACTTAATTCATCGCTAATTTCCTGCAAGGTTTTTTCAGTTTTAGTCAGGAATTCAATGGCTGTATCACGTCGGATATCATTTTTCAGCTGTTGATAACTGACGCCTTCGCTTTTTAAACGTCGTTGCATCGTGGCATCAGACATATTTAAACGCTGGGCAATTTCATTAAGTTCAAGCCATTCGGCAGGTGGAACATTCATTAAATGTTTACGGATTTGAGAACTAATGGCATGCGGATTTTTAAAGCGTACCAGCAGGTTGTGCGGGGTCTGCCTGATAAATTGATACCAGGACTGTTTATCTTGTTTAATTTGAATATTTAAATAATTGGCATCGAACTGGATATAGTTTTCATTGCTATTGTATTGAATGTTTTCACAAAAGCGGACTTTATAGTCCTGATCATCCAGCGGTGCATCACATTTGAGCTGAATCTGGTTGAGTAAAACCCTTTGTCCGCTGAGCCAGCACATCAAAGCATGAATCAGCATTAAATAGGTGGCATAGCTAAACATTCTTTTGGTCTGTTTCTTTTCATAAATCACAATATAGGCATAGTTTTCCTGTACAAATAATTGACTGATAAAATCATCCAGAACCAGATTTAAAAACTGCAAAATTTGCTGTAAGGCTTTTTCCAGGGTTTCGGCATGCATGACCGATTGGGATAACAGTTTAAAACTGCCGCGACGCATGGGGTGGCTGTCCATCCCAAAAAATTCGTCGTTCATGACATCGGCCAGTTCGGTCCAGAGCTGGGCATATTGCGAAATAGATACACGGGCTTTACTGGAGTGCAGCAGCTCAACAGGAATACCGGATTTGATCAGGATGTTTTGCGTGTTTAATCCCTGATGGTGGGCAGATAAAAGCGCTTCATGCACCAGGCTGATCGAGATTGTACCTTTACTGTAATTTAGCTCTTGTTCATTCATGTACAGATATCCGTATTCCGTATTTTTGCTGCCGTGATCTGGATTGTCCAAATCCATCATAAAGGATGCAAGGTTTGGAAATTGTACTCTAGCTGAACTGCATTTACTCTGCATCTTAAGTCGAGTGTTTATTCAAAGAATTAACAGGAACAGAAAATGAAAATTCAAGGAAAAGTATTTGTCGTGACAGGCGGTGCATCGGGTTTGGGTGCAGCCACAGCCACTTATCTGGTGGGTCAGGGTGCTCAGGTGATTATGGTGGATATGAACCAGGAGCTGGGTCTGGAAATGCAGCAGCGCTTGGGTGAACATTCGGTTTTTGTCAAGCTGGATGTGACCGATGAGCATGCAGTCAAAGTCTTCTTTGAAAATATTGAGCAGCAGTATGGTCAGTTAAATGGCCTGGTGAACTGCGCAGGAATTGCACCGTCTGCCAAAGTACTGGGTCGTGATGGCATTCATGATTTGGGCATGTTCCAGAAAGTACTGAATATTAATGTCAGTGGCACCTTTAACATGATCCGTTTTGCGGCAAGTTTGATGGCGAAATATCAATTGCAGGCAGGTGAAGAAGAGCGCGGTGTCATTGTTAATACCGCTTCAGTGGCTGCATTTGAAGGACAGCTCGGGCAAGCGGCTTATGCTGCTTCTAAAGGTGCTGTGGTATCTATGACTTTACCGTTGGCACGTGAGCTGGCACGTGAGGCGATTCGTGTGATGACTATTGCACCAGGCATTATGGAAACGCCGATGCTGAAAGCCATGCCGCAGAATGTGCAGGATGCTTTGGGACAAATGGTGCCGTTTCCATCGCGTTTGGCGAAACCGGAAGAGTTTGCACATCTGGTTGGGCATATTTTTGAAAATACGTATTTGAATGGTGAAGTGATTCGTCTGGATGGCGCGATACGTATGCAGCCTAAGTAATTATTGATAATTGCGGCGGCATGATGGAGTCTTTTCAATATGTAATAAAACTCTGTTTAACCTTCGGTTCGACCTACTTTTCTTTCGGGAAAAGTAGGCAAAACCATCCCCATTCGCAAAACCTGTTTAATCAAAATTACAGTCCCTTGTCTCGCAGAAACATTATCTTTTAGATGTATGTCAGGTTGCGAATGGGATTGTCGTGTATCAAATATTTCTTAAATTTTTATAAATAAAGAATTTTAAAAACTGAATGTGAAACATGAGAGGGAAGCTCAATGATTTTAAATGACGAACAAAAGATGGTTCAGGACATGTTGCGCAATTATTCGCAAAACAGGTTAAAACCTACTGCCGCAGAACGTGATAAAACTGCGCAATTTCCCGCACAAGAACTGAAAGAACTGGGTGAGTTGGGCGCTTTGGGTATGACCGTGTCCGAACAATGGGGCGGTGCAGGACTGGATTATGTGTCCTTAGTCGTTGTCCTGGAAGAAATTGCTGCAGGTGATGGCGCGATTTCAACCATTGTCAGCGTACAAAATTCATTGCCATGTGGCATCACCCAGCGTTACGGTACGGAAGCACAGAAACAGAAATATCTCAGCAAACTCGCCACCGGTGAATGGCTCGGTTGCTTCTGTTTAACCGAACCGCAAGCCGGTTCCGATGCCGGTGCACTGGAATGCAAGGCAGAACGTGAAGGAGATGAATGGGTATTGAATGGTACCAAACAGTTCATTACCACAGGTAAACATGCCCAAGTGGCAATTGTCTTTGCCGTGACCGATAAAGCTGCCGGGAAAAAAGGCATTTCCTGTTTCCTGGTTCCTACAGACACAGAAGGCTATATCGTGTCTCGTCTGGAAGAAAAAATGGGACAGCATTGCTCAGATACCGCCACCATCATATTTGAAAATTGCCGTATTCCTGCTGAAAACCTACTTGGCAAGGAAGGAGAAGGCTACAAGATCGCTTTATCTAACCTAGAATCCGGTCGTATCGGCATTGCAGCACAATCCGTCGGCATGGCGCGTGCTGCACTGGATGCTGCGGTGGAATATGCTAATGAACGCAAAGCTTTTGGGGTAGAGATTGTGCAGCACCAGGCGGTCGCATTCCGTCTGGCAGATATGGCCACCCAGATTGAAGCGGCACGGCAACTGATTTTCCATGCGGCGACCTTAAAAGATGCAGGGCTGCCTTGTTTAAAAGAAGCCTCTATGGCCAAGCTGTTTGCATCCACCATCGCAGAGCGGGTGTGCTCCGATGCCATTCAGATTCATGGCGGTTATGGCTATGTGTCGGATTTCCCGGTAGAGCGGATTTACCGCGATGTACGGGTCAGCCAGATTTATGAAGGGGCTTCGGATATTCAGCGCCTGGTCATTGCACGCGAAGTGACTAAAATCTAAACCGGCTAAAGCTTCAAATGGCTAAATTTTAGACTTTAGTCGGTGTTCAAATCCTGCACATTTTCTGATGGATAAGGAAATTGCAGGAGCCTGGAAATCATGTTTATCTAAGTCAAATGTGAAGTAAAAAAGCTTAAAGATGCTGAATCAGGTTTGGCATGTTTAGAGTAAGAACAATAAGCAAAATGGATCAGCAAAGCAGGAGCTTTGCTTATAAAATAACGGATGAGAGGTTGTCGTCATGAAGACACTACAACAAGCATATCAAGAGTTTAATTTTGATGATTTTCTTGCAGAGCAACTGGTCGGTACTGCCGAGTCAGTCAATGCCTATGTGGAATGCTGTGATCGTTATCTCGGTTTAAATAAAACGGCTTTAATCTGGGAAGGCAAAAATGGCGAATCTGCGGAATGGACATTTGAACAGCTGGCAGAAGCCTCTGGAAAACTGGCTAATTATTTCAGCTCGATTGGCTTAAAGTCAGGGGATTGCATTGCCGGTTTATTGCCGCGTACGCCTGAACTGCTGATTACCATTTTAGCCACCTGGCGCATGGGTGCAATTTACCAGCCATTGTTTACTGCTTTTGAGTCCAAAGCCATTGAGCACCGGATCAATACCGCCAAAACCCAATTGATTGTGACCAATGCAGAACAACGCTCAAAACTGAACGGTGTGACCGTACCGCATATTTTAACAGTCCATCCACATGATGCTTCAAGTCATGCAGATGCCGATTTTTGGACAGAACTGGCTGGGCAGTCAGAATCTTTTGAACCGGTGATGCAGACTTTTGCAGATGATTTCCTGATGATGTTCACTTCAGGTACCACAGGTTTGGCAAAATCGGTGCAGGTTCCTTTAAAGGCGCTGCTGGCATTTAAAGGCTATATGATCCACGCGGTGGATTTACGTGAACAGGATTCTTTCTGGAATCTGGCCGATCCGGGTTGGGCGTATGGCTTGTATTACGGCATTACCGGACCTTTAAGTCTGGGGCACAGCATCATTATGGATGAACGTGCCTTTAGTGTAGACAGCGCCGTGCAGATCATTAAGAAATATAAAGTCAGCAATTTGACTGGTTCACCAACTGCTTTCAGGATGTTCTTTGGATTCAAGGAAAAATTTGATCCTTCCATTAAAGAGCATTTACGTGCGGTCAGTAGCGCAGGCGAGCCATTAACCCCGGAAGTGATTCACTGGTTCAATCATGACCTGAATGTCAATATTTATGATCAATATGGACAGACTGAGCTGGGCATGGTGATTGCCAACCATCATGCTCTGGAACATGAAAAGAAAGTTGGTTCCGCAGGTTTTGCCAACCCGGGTCATCGTTTTGCTGTATTGAATCAAAACCATGAAGAAGTTGAAAAAGGCGGCATTGGCACCTTGGCGATCGATTTTTCTCAATCGCCTTTAACCTGGTTTAAAGGTTATGGTGGCAATAACCGTAAATCATTCATTGGGCATTATTATTTAACTGGTGATACGGTGAAATTAAATGAACTCGGAGGTGTAGATTTCATTGGTCGTGCAGACGATGTCATTACAACGTCAGGCTATCGTGTGGGGCCTTTCGATGTGGAAAGCACGCTGCTGGAATGTGCCGAAGTCTTGGAGTCTGCAGTCATTGGCAAACCAGACCCGGAACGTACCGAAGTGGTGAAAGCTTTTGTGGTGCTGAAACCGCAATTCTCAGCTTCGGATGAGTTAAGCCATAAACTTCAGGAATATGTCCGTTCGCGTTTATCGAAGCATGCCTATCCTAAAGAAATTGAATTTGTCGAAGGCTTGCCTAAAACCTCGAGTGGTAAAATTCAGCGCAATTTACTCAAGCAGCAGGAAATTGCCAACATGCAGGGAATCCAGAAAGTCAGTTAAACCCTTTTTTGTTTTTTAAAGTTTCATGCTCTTGCACCCGAAAGGGTGCTTTTTTTATTTAGTCTTCTTTAGTCATTATTTTGAACTATAATTCATGCTGAATTTAGATAAAGCGATTGTACGGATAGGGATTGGCAAGTGACTGATGTAGATATGGACCTAGAGTTAACTGATGAAGAAATGCATCTCTATAGCCGTCAAATTCTGCTGGAGGGCTGGGACATTGAAGCACAGGAAAAACTGAAACTTGCCAATGTCCTGATTGTCGGTTGTGGTGGAATTGGCTGTACCACAGCTGAACTGCTTGCTCGGGCAGGTGTGGGGAAAATCACCTTAATTGATGCTGATACCATTGAAATGAGTAATTTGCAACGGCAAATCGCCTATGTAGAAGAAAATATTGGCTTCTATAAAGCTGAAATACTGGCCAAGCGATTACAGCAGATCAATCCGCATATCCGTGTTGAATCTCAAACAGTAAAACTGGATGAGGGCAATGCAGAAGAATTGATTGCAGCGCAAGATCTGGTTTTGGATGGCTGCGATAATTTCACCACGCGTTACCTGGTTAACCAAGTTTGCAAGCAATTCAATGTACCTTTAATCAGTGCTTCCGCAATTGGTTTTCAGGGACAGCTGTTTATGGTAGAAGGCGAATCTGCCTGCTATGAATGTCTGTTTCCCAAAGAACAGCATGCCAATGAAAACCTGCGCTGCGCCGATTCTGGCGTATTAGCAACAACCCCGAATGTGATGGCCAGCTTGCAAGCCCATCATGCTTTACTCTATTTGGGACTGGGCAAAACACCACTGAAGCAGAAACTGATGCTTTGGGATGGCTTAAGCATGAAACAGCGCTTGCTTGCTTTCGAAAAAGATACAGATTGTCCAATCTGTCAGGCAAGATAAACCTGCAAGCGCATATTTTTTTGCTACACTCACTACAATTTAATTCTAAGCTGACATTATGAAAAACAATATCTGGTTAGATGGTCTGCGTTCAGTTGCCCGTGTTGGGGAAACGGCTGTAATTGCAGCAAAAGCCGGCTTTAAATACGCCACAGAAAAACCAAGTAACGCCAAGCTCATGCGTGAAACTTTTGAATCACTCGGTTCAACTTATATCAAGCTCGGACAGTTTATTGCCAGCACACCTTCATTATTTCCACGTGAATATGTTGAAGAATTTCAGGGCTGTTTAGATCAGACCCCATCTTTGCCTTTTAGTTATGTGCAAGGCGTATTGGCCTCTGAATTTGCAGGCCGAAATCTGGATGAAATCTTTGCGTCCATTGATGAAAAGCCTTTAGCCTCAGCTTCTATTGCTCAGGTTCATGCCGCCAAACTGGTGAGCGGTGAAGATGTCGTAATTAAAGTGCAAAAACCGGGTGTAGAAACCATCCTGTATACCGACTTGAATGTCTTGCACTGGGCCACCAAGGTTCTGGAAAAAGCCGTACCGAAAGTGAAATTTGCTTCACTTGCTGACATAGTCGATGAAATTAAAACCCGTATGGTGCGCGAAGTCGACTTTATTGAAGAAGCGCAAAATCTGGATGATTTTGTTAATTATCTGAATATAACGCAAAATCAGAAAGCCACTGCACCAAAAGTTTATCATCAATACTCAACCCGCCGTGTATTGACCATGCAGCGCTTATATGGCGTACCATTGACTGATTTTGATGTGGTGAAAAAGGTGGCTAAAGACCCGTCTCAAGTGCTTATCACCGCCATGAATACCTGGTTTGGCAGCTTGATGATGTGTAACAGCTTCCATGCAGATCTGCATGCTGGAAACCTGATGCTGCTTGAAGATGGCCGGGTCGGTTTTATCGATTTTGGCATCGTTGGTCAGCTGAAACCTGAAGTCTGGACGGCCTGTATTGCCTTTATGGATGCACTGCAAAAAACCGACTACAACTTGATGGCAGAAAACATGCTGAAAATGGGCATGACCGCTGTTGCGATTGACACCAAAGTCCTTGCTGCCGATTTGGAACGTCTGTTCAGTGGGGTACTTTTGGCCGATCCTCAAGAGTTACTGACTTCCAATCCGGCCGATTTAAACGACATCATGATGGATATGGTGGGCGTGGGCGAGCGTCATGGCATTCGTTTCCCGCGTGACTTTGCCTTGCTGTTTAAGCAAATGCTGTATTTCGATCGCTTTATGCGCATCCTCGCGCCATATACCGATATTTATGCAGACCAGCGCCTGCAAATGGTGCAAACTCTGGATCCAAATGTGTTGTTAAAACATTAATTTAATCCCTCCTTACCTCGCTTTCATAAAGGGAGGAGTGTCTCATTGCTGGAAAAATATAAGCGATGAAAAGTCCCTCTCTTATAAAGAGGGATTTAGGGAGATTATTTATAAATATCATATGCTCGAGTGATCAAATGGATGCAATTATCATTGAAGGTTTAAAGGTTGAAACCGTGGTGGGATGTTTCAACTGGGAACGCCAAATCATGCAGCCTTTAATGCTGGATATGACCATTCAGACCAGTCTGGAACAGGCTTCCAATTCGGACAAACTGGAAGATACTTTAAATTATGCTGAAATTTGCGAGATTTCTGCCAAAGTTATTCAGGATGCCAAGCCAGAACTGATTGAACATGCAGCAAAACTTGTGCTCAATGCGCTTTTTACTACCTTTCCTGCAGTAGAATCGATTATGATTACCATCCGTAAGCCTGCCATTATCGCGCAAGCAAATTCTGTAGGAATTCGTCTTGAACGCCACCGAAACGATATTCGCCTTAGCTCTGGCGAGTAATTGTCATCCCCAACAGCATTTTCAAAACGCTATGAAACAAATCTCCGGTTTGGGAGAAGTTCAATTTTCTAAAATTTATGTGATTCCATGCCGCGATGCTGTAGGGGCGGATTACTGGAATGCGGCGTGTTTGTTAAAAGCCGCCATGTCGGCGGATGATATCATTGTGCTATTAAAAAAAATGGAAGCGTATTCTGGCCGTGTACGACCTTCACATCAAATTTCTTTGGATGTGGATTTAATTGCATGGGGACAGGACTTAGAGCATATGCGGTTTAACCCCAAAAAATTACCTTTGGCTTTAGATGTCAAAATACCGATGCTTGATATTTGGCAAAGTAGCGATTTTCAGCATGAAAATCATCAATTTCCAGTGGTCAATTGGATGAAATAACTTTTATTCGATGAATCAAGTATAGTCTTTTTTATTAAATAGCCTAAGTTAAATAAGATTAACCTGAACATTTAATTTGTTTAATCAAGCAATAAACATTGGACAAGAGGTGAGTGTTGATAAAGTTTGACTTACTAAAATTGTAAATAATAATTAAATCTTAGGCGTGGAACGTGATAAATCATCAAAAAAAGCCCAATCGGTGAAGATGAGGCTTTTAATATGACTTAAATTAATGATTTATAATAAATAAATTTTAATTTCGTATAACGTGTATTATGTTAATTTTAGAAATTCTTAAATTAACTAATTTTCACACAGGAAAAAGCTGATCTGTTTTTCTTAAATAATAATCAACCCAATTTTGTAAATAGGAATACGGATAACTTAATTTATACGCTTTCATAAAATCGACAATATCTTGGTATTCTTCTCGAGGAAGTGGCTCGTACTGAATTAATTCTTTAGGCGCAATTTCATGATCAATGCCTAAATCAAATCCATGCATGGATGCTAATTTTGCATAGATTACAACTTGCGGCTGTAAATAAAAATCGTAATACACCAGTGTATGCTTCGCTGCATCTTGAGCTATTTTTTTAGTAAAAAATGGTTCTAAGGCTTTTTTCATTCCTTCTACATCTTGTTCAGCAAATGCAATATAAAATTGAAAATCATATTTCCTGAGTTCTAGTTCTTTAGCAAATTGCTTAGTCTTTGGCATCGGTGCATCAAGGACTTTCTGACTGCGTTGTTTTAAGCGTTCTAATTGTTTGCCTTCCAACATCAGTAAGGTGTTGTAAATCATTTGACGATTTAAATCGTACTCATCTTCCAAGTCTTCTGTATTATTCGCAACTTCTTCAATATTTCGAATTAAAAAATCTCTGATTTCAGTACTATCACTCATCAGCATATGAAACATCGGTTCTTTGACATTATTATAATCCGAACGAAAAAAGAATGGCATTGGGTCACTATATTCTACACTTTTTAATATACTGAGCTTTGAATAAACATAGGCTAGCTTTTTTAAATTTTTTAAGTCTTTATGAAAAATCCAAGCGCCTGCCATAGTTGCATCAATCTCTCTTGAAAAGAAATGTATTACTGCAAATGGATTTCCATTTCTTTCCTGCAAATAACTTTGATCTTCAGCAGATAAAGATAACTGTTCTTTATTTTTATAATAGCTTTCGATCACCATTGTCATATGATCAAAACGTTCTTGTGCATTTTTAAATTCACGTCGTGCACACATCATATTTATTTGCATGGATATGAAACTCAAATACTCTAATAGTTAGAAGTTTAGTCTTTATTTAACATAATGGCGATTATACGTAATGTAATTGTTAGAAACCATTTAAAGTGTCTGTATTCTCACCAATAAAAATGTCTGGTCTATGATGCGCATCAACATCATGGACTGGATATGAATCGAGATGCTGATCACTATGTCTGACAAGGAAATACAACGTATTGCAGTGCTGCAAGATGTTCGAGATCGACGTATTACACAAGTCCGTGCTGCTGAAATTCTGAATCTTTCAACCCGTCAAATTACCCGGTTATTGCACAAGCTCAAGCAAGACGGTATTTCAGGCCTGACACATGCCAGTCGTGGTCAACCGGGTCATCGTCGCCATGATGAAGCCGTAAAGTCTGAATGCCTTTCCCTTATTTCTGAACATCTGCTGGGCTTTGGCCCAACCTTGGCGCATGAGAAGCTCAGCAGCATGTTTGACCTGAATATTCCTGTGGAAACGGTTCGTCGCTGGATGACTGCCAATCAACTCTGGATTCCGCGATCCAAGCGTCTGAAACGGCCATATCAGCCTCGATATAACCGGGATTGCTTCGGTGAGTTGATCCAGATTGATGGTTCATATCATGACTGGTTTGAAGGACGAGCCGCCAAATGCTGTTTGCTGGTTTATATCGATGATGCCACTGGAAAGCTGTTGCATCTGCGCTTTTGTGAGGCTGAAACGACCTTTGACTATATGCTTTCGACCAGAGCCTACATTGAGCAATACGGCAAACCGCTGGCCTTTTACAGCGATAAACACTCGGTATTCCGAGTGAACCAGAAATCCAGTCAGGACAGCCAGATCACGCAATTTGGCCGGATCCTGAATGAGTTAAACATTGATATTATCTTTGCCAACTCACCACAGGCCAAAGGTCGTGTGGAACGTGCTAACAGGACACTTCAGGATCGTCTGATCAAGGAAATGCGCCTCGAAGGTATCAGTTCGATTGCCGAAGCCAACGCCTGGCTACCCTGCTTTATTGAGCAGTTCAATCAGAAGTTTGCCAAATGTGCGAGGAATTCCAAGAACTTGCATCGCCCTTTAACAGAGTCCGCTGCTGAACTGGAGGAGATTTTCACCTGGCAGGAACCGCGTAAGGTCACAAAGAACCTGACCATCACGTATGACAAGTGTATTTATATGCTTGAGCCAACAGCACTGAATCATAAGCTTGTTGGGCAATACATTTCATTTCTGGAGTATCCAGATGGCACTGTGGCCATCATGCATGAAGGACGGAAGATCAACTATAGCGTCTTCAATAAACT
>NZ_SJOC01000029.1:0-15637 GCF_004331195.1 Acinetobacter sp. ANC 4216
AGCCTGCCGCCAGCGTTCAATCTGAGCCATGATCAAACTCTTCAGTTTAAAATCATTAGTAGCTTATGGCTACAAATCTTGGCTCATCAATTTTCTGACAAATATTTCTCAAATAAACTTCGAGTAATTTCTACCATCAATCAATGAAAATAATTTCGATCAATCAACCAGTAAAAATCCACACAAGTTGTTCTTCATAATCTCTTAATGATCTTCTTGTTGGTTCGTCACCAGCAAGCTAGGTCGGCTATATTACTCTCTATCTCTAGAAAGTCAACCAGTAAATCAGATTATTTTTAAACTTATCAAATAAAACCTAACTCAACCAATCTTAACTAAGTTACTGTTTTATCAGAAGTTTTAATCTTCATCACCGCCGATGGATGTGCATTCTACAGTATTTCCAACCCAATGCAACACCCTTTTTTAACTTTTCACATCATCGGGATATTTTTTAATCATTTTATCTTTTTTTCCTACATATTTTGATCAAATTTGTTTTAATAAGCCTATGCAGAGACCTGTTAATATATTTTATTACGTATTTTTAGCTTTAAGTACCGGCTTCATAGAGCTCTAGGATTTTTTATGCGTCACTTTCATTATATTTGGGCTAGCTTTTTATCTTTAGGGTTAATTTCTCCTGTATTTGCACAAGATTTAGCTCCGTCTGCTAAATCTCAAACTACATCAGATCTAGACTCTGCTACATCACAAACTCAGACAGCTCAAACCTCCCGTCTTGATGCACTCAAAGAGTTAAAAAATATTAAAGCTAAAGACTTAAGAGTAGACGCCAATGCAACTCAACCTGAAAACCAGAAGGATCCTTTACAACCTTTAAACAGACAGATCTTTGCTTTTAATGAGGTATTGGATCGCAATGTTGCCCGCCCTCTCGCCATTCAATATAAGGAAAAAGTGCCGACTGAAGTGCGTGGCTCTTATCGCCAGTTTCGTAAAAATTTAGGCGAACCATGGAATGTGGTAAATCAGTTGATTCAAGGTCGTCCGCTTCGTGCGGCAGAATCTTTAGGACGCTTTACCATTAATACCCTCACCACCTTGGGCTTTGCTGATCCTGCTCGTCGTATCGGTTTATCTGCCGAAGAGGAAAACTTTGGCACGACACTGGGTTATTACGGCATTCCTTCCGGTCCCTATCTGGTGTTGCCCGTGTTTGGCCCAAGTACCTTCCGTGATACTGTGGGGCTGGTTGTCGATGGTCAGGCCCGTCCACAAAAGTATCTTTTAGAAGATCGTGAAGGACTATACTGGAGTGAGCAAGTGCTACGCGGTATTGATGCACGTTCGCAACTTTTAGATATTGAAGATGTGTTGCAAGGTGACAAATATTCTGCAATTCGCGATATTTATTTACAGCGTAAAAACTTTTCAATTGCCGAAAAGAAAGGACTGGAACCTGAAACCCTGTTCATTGAAGATGACCAAGACAGCTCTCAGGATCAACAGGACAATTCTGATCAATCCAGTGATGCAACCTCTGAAGATTATGCAAACACCACACAAGTCGCATTTATTTAATAGTAATATGATCAGCACAGCATCTTCCTTTGCTGATCATTAGATTGTTATAGTACAGCTCTCGATGTTATCAATTTAAGGATCATACAATTTCTTTATGTATTTCATTCAACCGACTCGCAATATTCCTTATTTAGATCAGGTACTCAGCGCACTTCCCGGTGTGCAAATGATTCACATAGACGATATTGATTTGTATGACCCAACCATCCTGGCAATTGCTGATGTACAGGACTATCTTATCCATCAGTGGTCACTTCCCACGATTGTGCTGGCTTTTGAAAATGAAGGCACAGCTTTAGCCCAAGCCTGGGAGCTTGGGGCTTTAGCAGGCTGGATCTGGAACAAGCTGCCACGTGACCCGGAAGATTCCTTACTGAAAATTGATGCTCAGTACAAGCGCAATCAGGATAGTCGCGACCTTCCTTCAGCTGCAGAATTACAAAAACGCTTACTCCCCAACCCTATAGAACTGATGAACTATAAAGTTGAAACCCTGTTTCAACCTTCTGCCTACCTGTCTGGCGACTGGTATGATTACTGGAAAATCAGCGATAAAGAGATCATGTTCTATCTGGCGGATGTTTCCGGACATGGCGTGACCAGCAGTCTACTCACCTCCTGGATGGCGGCTTTTCACGGGCGCTCTAAAACACCACGTGAATTGGTCAAAAAACTCAATGGCATGCTGGTGCAAGAAAATATTGAAAAACACATCACCATGATTGCCGGAATTTTAAACCTGGAAACGCATCAACTGCGTTGGTCAAGTGCCGGGCATTATCCTCCCGCCATTATCTTTGAACCCAATCAGCCGCCTAAAATTTTAAATACCAGCAGTTTCCCTTTGGGACTCACTGAAGACCTGGAAGTTGAAGAGTTTGAATGCGTACTGAATCGTCATGCCCGGTTTATTATTTGTTCAGATGGTGCACTTGAACCATTTGATGGCGGACTCAATGAACAATTTGAAAAATTAGTCTTTCATTTGCAAAATCAATCATTCCAGGCCCCGGAACATGTGGCAGACGATATTGCCATCTTAAGTTTACGCCGAATGAATTAATCACATAATCAATACGTTAACTTTCAACTAAGCAATATACGACTGTTGGCTACTTGAGTCTATAGTGGCCCTATGTGATAATTTTAATATCCTTCTCTGCAAATGGCATTTATATGTCAACAGGTCATGTTGAATATGCAAGCTTGAATGGAACGCATATTTTTAAGCTTATTGGCGAAGTGCGTGCTCAATCTTGTATCAGTCTAGACAAACTTCTTAGTAAACTTGAACAGCAATCAAATGTCGTTGGGGCAATCGTAGATTTAACCCAAACTACATTTATTGACAGTACGGTTTTGGGTGTCCTTGCCAAGCTGGGTTTAAAGCTGAAGCAAACCCATCAAATTCAGGCCGTCATGTTATCTACCAATCCTGATATTACCACCTTGGCCAATAGCATGGGCCTGGGACAGGTTTTTGTGATTTTAAATTACTGCGGTGACCCGAAAGTTTGTACCCGCGAGTTAATTGAAGAGCACATTACCCATAATGCCATGTTAACCACTGTTTTAGATGCGCATAAAACCTTGATGAAGTTAAATGACAGTAACCAGAACATGTTTGAGCCTTTGGTGAAACAATTACAAAAAGAACAAGAGAGCCTAGAACAGGTCTCTCAACAAAACGTATAAAAATGATGATTTAGAGCTCACACCATGACTTTACTCTCTGTTGTACAAATGAATTCCCAAGATGATATTGAAGCGAATTTCATCGTGATCGAGTCATTGATACAACAAAGTAAAGCAGATGGGGCCGAGCTGATTGTTTTCCCGGAAAACTTTGTCTGTTTTGCCGCAGGAAAACAACGCGAGACTGCAGCGCAGTTCGAAAACCTACAGCAGCGTCTGGAAAAACTGGCACATCAATATGAAATCTGGATTGTGGCAGGGACACTTCCCTGCCCATTCCGACCGGATGGTTCCATCATTACCGATGGCCGTGTACGCACCGTCAGTTTATGCATCAGCCCTGAAGGGACTGAAGCACGTTATGACAAGATTCACCTGTTTGATGTACAAGTGGGTGATGCTGTTGGTGGATATCAGGAATCTCGATTCTTTGAGCCGGGTACCGATGTGGTCGTTGCCCAAACCCCATTTGGCCATATTGGTCTGATGGTGTGCTATGACTTGCGTTTTCCTGAACTGGCTTTAACTTTACGCCATCAAGGTGCAAATATACTTACTGCACCTGCTGCATTTACCTATACGACTGGCCAGATGCATTGGCAGTTATTGCTTCAGTCACGCGCGCTGGATAGCCAGTGTCAGGTTTTAGGTGCAGCTCAACAAGGCTGGCACGGTAAAAAACGTCAGACTTGGGGACATGCAGCTGCCAGCAATAGCCGGGGCCAAATTTTAGATATCGTTCATAGTGAAGGCGCAAGTTTAATTACCGTGCCGTTTGATTTAGCTGAACAAACCCAAATCCGTGAGTCAATGCCTTTAATTCAGCATCGTAAAATTATCAGCTTCTAATTTGCCTGCCTTAAAACCGAATTTTCATCTCTGGACTTCTATAAAATTACAAAATCACTGCTTATTCTTTATTCAAAATCCCACACCATAACAGCTTCAACAAAAATGTAGGGATGAAAAAATGGCATTAGAAAAAGCAGTCTATACAGCAAAAGCGAAAGCTACAGGTGGGCGTGACGGACGTGCAACCTCATCGGACGGAATTCTGGATGTCCAGTTAGCCGTGCCCAAAGAAATGGGCGGACCGGGCGGCGGCACCAATCCCGAACAACTTTTTGCCGCAGGTTATTCAGCATGTTTTTTAGGTGCCATGAAATTTGTCGCCAACCGGGATAAATTCAATATCAGCAAAGATGCCTATATTGAAGGTGAAGTCGGAATTGGTCCTATTCCAACAGGTTTTGGTATCGAAGTAACATTGAATATTCATTTAGAAGGTATGGATCAGGCCGAAGCACAAAAACTGGTGGATGCCGCACATATTGTCTGCCCCTACTCCAATGCGACACGTAACAATATTAATGTAATCCGAAATGTGATTGTCTGATTTTCGAAACCTACTTAAAAGCAGGCACCCCTTTTAAGTAGGTTTAATTTTTAAAAATATTCTAAATTGACCTTAAGACCGAGACCTTCTAGTACACTACATGTAACTTTTTATTGACCCAAACAACGTCTAAATCATATCTAAAAATGAAATCACTTAGAAAATCAAATCACGACATTCTTATACAGCTCACCAATATTGCACATAATTTTAAATCAACTGAAGAAAGCTATCTCCTTTCTTATCCTTATTTTTTAAGTTACTTCAAAAGTTTAAAATCTATAAACCTGGAAAATTTGATTATCGGGATAAGCTTTACTTATTCTTGGATGCCAACGACCCTCAAAACAATAAATCTTCAAAACTCAAAGGAAGTCATCACCCTATTGAATGATGTAAAAAATGGTGAGCTCATCGATGAGAAACAACTTACCACTCTAAAAACAGCCTTTAATAATTCTTTGGTCGGCACCTCAAAACTATTGCATTTCATCAACCCAGAGCAATATGCCATATGGGATAGTCGTGTTTTTAGATTTCTAAACAATTCAGAACCCCATAAATACAAACTGGAAAAACCCAAAGTTTATATTGAGTATTTAAAGCTTATCGAAAAGCTAAAAAATGAAAAAGCCTTTGAAGCATTTTTTGAGTTAATGAAACAAAATGTTGGTTATGAAATTACCGAATACAGAGCATTAGAACTTGGATTCTTTATAGGTGCCAAATTTCAGCACAAAGAAATCTCCTGACTTTGCATATTTTAAAATATGAATTCGCTCTTGAGTCTTATTCATACTTAGCTCAGTTGTAAATTTTCTTATGAATAATGAGGAAAAAGCAAAGCCGAGGAAGAGTTCTTCTAATCACTCCGCGGCTTCATTGGTCACACGCAGCACTTCTTCTAAGGTGGTCTTCCCTGCCAGCACTTTGCGTAAACCATCATCCCGAATTGAGCCGGACTGTTTACGTGCATAGGCTTCCAGTTCATATTCGGCAGCATTGCCATGAATCAGACGGCGCATCGGCTCATCTACCGGTACAATTTCATAAATGGCAGTCCGCCCCATAAAACCGGTATGCGAGCAGTGATCACAACCTTTCGGTTGCGGTAATTTTAATGCATTGTCTGTTTGTAAATGCTTAAAAATTTCGCTTTCAAAAGCATCCGCTTCATGCCAGGTTGCACAGCGCGGGCATAAGGTACGCACCAAACGCTGAGCGATCACGCCAATTAGGGAGCTGGCCAGCAAGAACGGTTCAATACCCATATCTTTTAACCGGGTGACTGCACCAATTGCCGTATTGGTATGTAATGTAGATAAAACCAAGTGACCGGTTAAGGATGCCTGCACGGCTATTTCGGCCGTTTCCAGATCACGAATCTCACCGACCATCACCACATCCGGGTCCTGACGTAACATGGCTTTTAAAGCGCGGGCAAAGGTCATGTCTACTTTGCTGTTGACCTGCGTTTGTCCAATACCTTCCAGTTGATATTCAATCGGATCTTCAGCCGTTAAGATATTTTTTGAGCCGTCATTCAGGTCAGATAAGGCTGCATATAAAGTCGTGGTTTTCCCCGAACCGGTTGGCCCGGTCACCAAGATAATGCCATGTGGACGATGCACCAGATGGGTCAAACGCTCATAATCCGGCTGCATCAAGCCCAGATGGGTCATATTCAGACGTCCGGCCTGCTTGTCCAGCAAACGCATTACCACACGCTCACCATGCGACGACGGCAAGGTCGAAACACGCACATCCACTTCACGCCCCGCCAGTCTTAAAGAGATACGGCCATCTTGCGGAATACGCTTTTCGGCAATATCCAGTTTGGCCATAACCTTGATTCGCGAGACTAAAAGCGGTGCCAGTTCACGGCGTGGCTGCACGATTTCGCGCAGCTGTCCATCGACACGCAAGCGCACCGACAGTTTTTTCTCAAAGGATTCAATATGAATATCCGATGCACCGACACGGATGGCTTCAGACAGTAAGGCATTGATCAGCCTGACGATTGGAGCATCATCTTCCTGATCCATCAGGTCTTCAGCTTCAGGTACCGAGTCGGCCAGACTGAGTAAATCAGGATGATCTTCCAGACCGGCTGCTACCTGTTGCGACTCACCGGTATCACCGGCAAAACTGGAACTGAGTAATTGGTGAAATTCCTGTTCACTACACAACTGGTGCTGTGCAGGATACCCCAAATAGCGACGAGCTTCCTGTATCGCCAGCAACGGCGTATTTTCACGGCGCACAATAAATGCCTGATCACCCTCGTAGCGCAGCAATACGCCATGACGCTTGGCAAAACTATATGGTATTTGTAATTGTTTAAGTACTTGCATCAAAGTTTATAATGATGAATAAATTGATTTGAGTGTACTCTAAGCATAGGACAGCGTGAAGTCTGTTTTTAATGATTAAGTGATAAAGGAAATATGCCGTTGTCTAAAAACGATGAATTGATAGATGCAGAGCAGCCCAATTTAATCAAATGGTGGGGCGAACAAAGCTTCGAATTGAACCAGCCTAAAGCCTGGCAGTTTGGTTCACTGTTATTTCGTCTGACCCGTGGTTTGCAGGAATGGCGCCTGGAATATCATCGTCCACAGGTGCAGTATGACTATGAACAGAAGTGGCATGCGATTGAAGATCCGAATTTTGCTTTTCCGCAACCGCTCAAAGTTGAACGTTATATGTTCAAGTCTACCCAAAATAAATTACAGCTGATGCCGCGTCTGGCTGATCGCTCGGTGGTGATTAAACCGGTCGATCCGATTTATATTCCGGCTGGTCAGCGCGGTACGCTGTATATCAGCACCCCTTTATGGATTGCCGGTTTTGTCGAAGGACAAAAAGATCCACTGTTTGATATTCCGGTGATTCTGCCCAAAGACACCTGGTTTGGACCCAATCATCGTCATGGCGAAATTTGCTATGCTACAGCAGTGGATGGCCGTACTGAACTGCATCAGCTCAAGCCACGTGCCTTTCGCGCGGTAACCCCCATTGAATTTCATAATACCAGCCATCAACAGTTACGCTTTGACCGGATGAATGTGCCGGTTTCTGCACTCCCCCTGTTCTATAGTGAAAGTACCGGTCGCCTATGGACGTCACAAATTAAAGTTTTGCATGAAGGCTTGGATAGACCGCCACGCATCCGTATTGAAAACCGTACCCCTCCTCATGCGGGTGAAGTGATCTATGTCCATCCGCCACGTGAACCGGCAAGTGCCTTGTTTAATATGTTTGATTCATTTTTCTAGGGGGTAATATGGCCGATTCAAATATTCCTAAAGAAATTACCAGCAGCTTCAAAAGTATTTTTACCAATATCAACACAGAACGCCTGACCGAGATTATCGTTGCCATCGTCCTGTGTTTTATTGGTTTTTTAATTGCACGTTTTGTCTCCAATACCTTTATCCGTACTGTTGGCTCACGCTTTAATGCCCACCAAAGTCTGGTTTGGCGACGCGGGATTTTTTATTTCATCTTCCTGATTTTTGTGATGGCCAGCCTGAAAGAAGCCGGTTTTAAACTAAGCGTGTTTTTAGGTGCAGCGGGCATTTTAACCGTAGCGCTGGGTTTTGCTTCGCAAACGTCTGCGTCTAACCTCATCAGCGGTTTGTTCCTGATCGGGGAAGGTTCTTTTGAAATCGGTGATACGGTACAAATGACCCTGATTCGCGGACATACCATTGAAGGTGAAGTGATTTCGATTGACCTGCTTTCAGTGAAACTGCTGACTCAGGACAATGTCTATGTGCGCGTACCGAACGAACAGCTGATTCGTGCCCCCGTCTACAACCTGTCCAAATTTCCCATTCGGCGAATTCCCATCACTTTAGCGATTAACTTCCACGAAGACATCATTAAAGTCCGTGAGGTATTGCTGGATGTTGCCAATAAATACCCGCTGGTTTTAGCGGATCCAAAACCGGCAGTAACCGTAACCGCTTTCCGTGAGTCCTCGATTGAGCTGTTATTTGCCATCTGGTGTAACCGTGAAAACTTCCTGAAAGTTCGCGATGAAATGCAGGAACGCATCCGTAACGGTTTTCTGGCCAATCAAATTGAAATTCCGGTACCGAAAATGGGCTTTGTCGACCGGCCAGCACCTGCCCAGCCTTTAAGTGATGAAGATATTGACCCGTATGCCAATGCCAAAGAAGTGAAGCGTGAGGCGGGGTTGAAATAATAAAATCCCTCCTAACCTCCCTTTCTTACACTTCATTTAAAGCGGCGCTTTAAATTTGCTCAGGGAGGAAAGTCCCTCTTTTTCAAAGAGGGATTTAGGGAGATTTTATTTATTTGCATCTAAAGAAAAGAAGTTACCTCTCCTTCTCTTGCGCCATATATGGCTCAGGGAGAAGGTCGGGATGAGGGATTCGTATTTTCCCCTTCCGGAATCGGTGCAATATACGCAATCATCAGCATCACAAAGCCTGCACCCAGGAATGAAATTACCCGGGTTAAGGTGCCAATATGCGACAGGTCAAACAGCACCAGTTTCAAGGTTACAATCACCAGAATACTACCGCCCAAAATCCAGACTGAACGCAACTGTTTTCGGCTGGCCAGACTCATGGTCATAAAGGCCAAACTGACCCATAACAAAGTCAGACTCAGTTGAACGGTTGCATTTCCCCACACCGCCATTTCATTAAACGGCGTGTTTAAATAAACATGCAATGCACGCAGCACAATATAACTGCTGAGCCAGAGCAAACTCAGCACCATCAGCACCGCGACAATGCCTTTATCCAGTCCCGATTTAACCTGCAAGGACAACATCCAGATAAAACCTGCCAGCATGGCAATACTGACCAGATCAAAAGGATTGATAATTGGCAGGATATAGCCCTGAAAGGCTTGCTGGCTAAACAGTTGCGAGCAGATAATCCAGCTCGCCATCAGCACCAAACTACTGCGGGCTTGCCAAAACATTTTCCAGTCTGGATTATCCAGCTGCCAATAACACCAGGCACAGAAAAGCAAGGGCAAAATCACCACACTGATATAAGGCATACCCGGAAGGAGGGTTAAACTGGTCATGGCCAGACTGGTCAAGGTGCCAAAACTGACCCATTCTTTTTCAGTCCGCACACCCAGTAGTGGACGAAGCCACAATGCCGTCAGCATCAGTCCGGAGAGTGCAAAACCCAGGCGGTCAAACAGCGTTGGCCAAACAATAACGCCCTGCTGACTTTGATCAATCACAATAATCAGGGCAAATACAAAGACTGGAATCAGACCCAGCCATTTGGGAAATAGCCAAGTCCAAGTGGCTTTGCACCGCAACATGGCTTCATTGATCAGCAGATAGAATCCGCTCACAATCAGCAGGCTCATCACCAGCTGGCTGGAATGCTCAATTTCATCCAGCAACAATACAATCAACATAGTAGTTGCAGACAGCATCTGCAAACAGTGGAAGGCTATCGTGGAGCTGCCCAGTTGCTGCCTAAAGGACCCTCGGCTATTTGCCACCACAACCACGGCAAAATAGCTCAGGCATAAGCCCCAATACATTTCATTGGGAAACTCATTCAATTCCACCAGGTAATACAAACTGGATAAGCCGGCAACAATCATCAGCCCCATAGCCAGATAGCGACTGATATCCGACTGGCGATACAAGGCATAAATAAAAATGATCAGCCCTTCCACAGCCCAGCCGATTACGCTCCATTGTTTGTGCAACAGAATCGGTGGAATTAATGCCAGAAAAATCAGCATTAAACTGAAATAGCTTTGAGAAATCAGCAGCACCGCCTGATGACGTTTTGAAAGTTGATACAGGCCTGCGTACACGGCTGCAAAAGCCAGACTCGCTCCGGCTTGCCACAGGGTTTCTTCAAAATGCATTAAATAAATAAAAATATAACCGACCAGAGGTGCGCCAAAAATCAGGGCAATATCCAATACCGGTTTGAGCTTGAACTGAGCAATATCTTCTTTGGCAATCAGCTGGCTAAAACGAAAACTCAGCCAGACAAAGATTGCCGTATGCACTGCCACCAAAAAGGTTAGGGTATTTTTCTCGAATTCTTTGCCCTGATAAAAGGCATAACCACCGCCAACGATGACCGTCATCAAGAACGCGATTTGATTCAGCATTTTCCAGGGGCGTAAGGTACTTAAAACCGCAACAGCCAGATTGATCACCACATAATAAGCAATCAGTTCAATCGCGGTCGCGTTGCGGACCGGCAAGGTAAACGGTGCAATATAGGCAATGATCATCGCCATCAGCGCCAGTTCAATGGATTGCTGTTTTAAGCTGAGAATCAGGGTCACACCCATAATCAGAGCAAAACACAGTCCAGCGATGGCGAGTGTCGGAATCACCGCATTGTAATAGGCAAAGAAAAGCGTCAAAAACAAGGCTGCTAAACCCAGACCTTCCAAGGCCAGGGCGAAACTGCGGTTTTTACTCTGCATCCAGTAACCAAGTGCGGTTACAGCCCCACTGATGCCTGCAACAATTGCCAGCTTCACTGCCAGACTGAGTTGCCAATGTTCGGTGGCAAAACGCAGTAACAGAATAATACCAATTACCAGTACCAAGATGGCGACTTTTAAAACCGGATTACCTTGAAAAATCCACTGCTTAAACTGTTCAATCAATTCCGATGATGATGTAGGCTGAGTTTCATGAGGCTGAGACTGTGGATTTTCGACAACCGAAGAAGCCAGCGTTTGAGGGTGCTGCAATCGCGTTTGAATCTGGTTCAATACCCCTTCTAAACGGCGTAACCATCTTAAAAAGAAAAAAACCCAGCCTGTGATCCCGACAGCAATTGCAAATTCCCAATCAAGAATGCCGCCGACAATGGCAATAATTGAACAAAGATATAAAGGAACTTTAGAGCTTTCCTGAACTGAAAGATGTGTTTCTGCAGCAATTTGTGCTGCCGGGGAATAAATCGCATCGACATATTGCATCACGCTCATGACAAAGGCCAAGCCACACAAATAGGTGAAGATGCGTACATCCAAAAACCAGGCCCCCACCCCGACAATAATCAATACCATCAGCCAAATCATCCGGATTTCGCTCTGTCCTTTCCCCATTTTTTCTTTATCTCAATCCTGATTGATTCGATGATACAACAGCTGTGACTTTGATTTTTAAGCATTCATCAGATATTCGGTAACACGCATCTTGAATGATGTGTCTATGTTCATGTGCAAAATCACGTACAATAAGGCCGATATTTGAATTAGGAATCTTTCAATGCCACCATTTGTTTTGGTCGATGGCTCATATTTTTTATTTCGTGCATACCATGCACTGCCACCACTAACCACTTCGACTGGTTTACAGACCAACGCAATTCGTGGTGCCATTTCTGCGATTCAAAAGTTGATGCGCCGTATCCAGCCGACGCATATGGCGGTGATTTTTGATACGCCTGAGCCGACATTCCGTCATCAGCTTTCGCCCATTTACAAGGGTGACCGCCCAAGTATGCCGGATGAACTGTCTCAGCAGATTCCCTATCTTCATAACCTGATTCGTGCTTTGGGCATTCCTTTACACACCCTTCCTGGCGCCGAAGCAGATGACGTGATCGGCACCCTGGCCAAACGCGCAGAAGCCAAAGGTTATCAGGTGCTAATCTCGACCGGCGATAAAGACATGGCACAGCTGGTCACCGATAAAGTGACCCTGGAAGACAGCTTTAAAGACAAGCCGATGGATGTGAATGCTGTCTTTGAAAAGTTCGGGGTGTGGCCCAACCAGATTGTCGACTATTTGACCTTGATGGGTGATACGTCAGATGGCATCCGTGGCGTACCGGGTGTCGGCGCGAAAACTGCGGCCAAACTGTTGACCGAATACGGTTCAATCGGCGGCATTCTGGAAAATGTCGATAAAATTAAAGGCAAAGTCGGTCAAAGCATTAAAGACAATGTCGAAGGCATTACCCTGGATCATCAGTTGGCCAGTATTGTCTGCGACCTGGATATGGGTCTTTGTTATGAAGACCTGAAACTCGGTGATCCGAATGTTGAAGAACTGCGCCGGCTCTATACCGAACTTGAGTTCCGTAACCAGTTGCAGTCCCTCGATCATCCGAATAATCCCAACAATTCCGTCTATAAACAGGCAGCCAAAAGTATTGCAACAGAGATCAATGCCCCAGCTGTCATCAATACTGAAGATGAGGCTGAACTGACCAGTGCGGATGATCAACTGGGTAAAGCCACTTATCACACCATTTTAACTCAAGCGGACTGGGACCTGCTTTTCCAGCGTTTAAGAAGTGCCAAACGTTTTGCCTTTGATACTGAAACCACCAGCCTGGATTACCGTATTGCAGAAATGGTTGGCTTTTCACTGGCTTTTGATGCCAACGATGCCTATTACATTCCGCTGACTCATGACTATGAAGGTGCGCCTGAACAGCTGAATCGGGAAACCCTCCTGGCGCAAATCAAGCCGATTTTAGAAGATGCAGCAGTTGAGAAAATTGGCCATCATTTAAAATATGATGCGCATATTTTGCAGAATCACGGCATTGAACTGCAAGGCTGGTATTTTGATACCATGCTGGCATCTTACGTTCTCAATTCTGTGGCGACCCGTCATGGCATGGATGATGTCGCTCGCGTGTATTTAAGCCATTTGACCACCACTTTTGAACAGATTGCCGGTAAAGGTGCTAAACAGAAAACCTTTAACCAGATCGAGATTGAAACCGCAGCACATTATGCGGCGGAAGATGCACATGTAACCTATCGTCTGTATGAAGTCCTGTCGAAAAAATTGCAGGCGATTCCTGAGCTGAACAATATTTTGCACAATATTGAAATGCCGGTAGCCCGTGTGCTCACCATCATGGAAGAAAACGGCATCGAGCTGGACCTGAAGTTTTTAGACCAATTGAGCGTGGATTTTTCCAATACCATCCAGAATCTGGAAAACCAGATTATCGAATTGGCCGGTCAGCCGTTTAATGTCAGCTCGCCGAAACAGGTCGGTGAAATCCTGTTTGATAAACTCGGACTCAAAGGCGGCAAGAAAACCTCGACCGGTCAATACAGCACCAGCGAAAGCATTCTGGAAAAAATCGACCATCCGATTACCGATTTGATTTTGCAATACCGTGGTCTGTCCAAACTGAAAAGCACCTACACCGATGGCTTGCAAAAACAGGCCAACAATGACAGCGGTCGTGTGCACACCAGTTATCATCAGGCGCTCACCGCCACAGGTCGTTTATCCTCTACCGATCCGAACCTGCAAAACATTCCGGTTCGTGAAGAAATTGGTCGCCAAATCCGTAAGGCCTTTATTGCCCCTGAAGGCCGGGTCTTGCTGGCAGCCGATTATTCACAGATTGAACTGCGTTTAATGGCGCATCTTTCCCAGGACGAAGCCCTAGTGGATGCCTTTAAGCATGGTCAGGATGTACACCGCCGTACTGCTGCCGAAGTTCTGGGCATTGCGCTGGAAGATGTCACCAATGACCAGCGTCGCCAGGCCAAAGCCGTTAACTTTGGTCTGTTATATGGCATGTCCGAATTTGGTCTGATTCGTCAGCTTGGCTTTACCCGTGAAGAATCGCAAAACTATATCAAGCAATATTTCCATCGTTATCCAGGCATTTATGAATATATGCAACGTACGCGTCAGGTTGCTTTGGAACAAGGTTTTGTAGAAACTATTTCAGGTCGCCGTTTATATACGCCGGATATTGATGCGCGTAACATGATGGTGCGCAAAGCAGCTGAACGTGCGGCCATCAATGCCCCGCTACAAGGTAGTGCAGCCGATATCATTAAAATGGCGATGGTGGAAGTGGATAAAATGCTGCCCAAAGATCAGGCAAAAATGCTGTTACAGGTACACGATGAATTGGTATTTGAAGTCGATGCCGATATTGCCGATGCACTAGCACCGAAACTGGCAGAAGTGATGCAATCGGTGATCCAGCTTTCCGTACCGCTGATTGTCGAAGTCGGCAAAGGCATGAATTGGGACGAGGCGCACTAATCAACAAATTTCCCCTCTTTTCTTGCGCATCGATTTAAAGCAATGCTTAAATCTCACTCAGGGTTAGGGGAGATTCATTTTCTATTCTATTAGGAGATGAGTCTCCTCAAAATGTACTTTCAATGCACAAGGGAGAAATTCTTTAATAAACTCAAAGAATTTCTCCAGTTATCATAAGTATCGAATATAAATGATGAAATCTTTTTAATTCAATCGATTATAACTTCCAATTTCTAAATAAAACTTATTAAAAATCAATAAGCTTAGTTACACCAACACGCTGATCAAATTCTATCTGCTGTTCTGCAGAAAGCTGTGCGCGCTGATGACGTAATGAATACCCCCCTATCATCTCCCCATTCTGCTTTAAAACATACCAATCTAAAAGATCAGACTCACTGAACTTCAACCACTGTCCAATCTGAATCCATTTAAATTCTTCTGGTAATTCAAAAGGGCGGGCAAAACAGAAATTATCTTCAAAAAATGGAGTCATCAGCCATATATTCGCACCATTTTCAGAATCTAAGCTAACCGGAATATAAAATTTAACGCAGGCAAAATCACCTTCAGATATTTTTTTTAAATTTTCTTTAAAAATATGCAGTGATTTTCTTGCAGTTTCTATTGTTGCCACATATGCATCTGCCTCATTATCTATAAGTATAAATTTTGGTTCAAGCTCACTACTCATTTAACAATATCCTGATTTAAAAATATTTAATTCTTAGATTCTCAAATGAAGTGCAACAGAGATTAAATTATTGGAAGGAAGCAAGATGAGCTAGCATTTTGCTTCCGACCGACCAAAGTCAAAGTTGCATCATGAACTACACTCATCTTACCCAAGAAGAAAGATATCAGATTTATACTTTGTTACGTGAAGGTTTTTCTAAACGTTATATCGCTTGGAGACTGAATCGCTCACCTTCAACCATTTCTAGAGAAATCAAACGTAATCGAGCGAGAAATGGCTA
>NZ_SJOC01000003.1:0-239106 GCF_004331195.1 Acinetobacter sp. ANC 4216
ATTTTAGTTTTAATAATATTTTTTATATATTAAAAAAATCAAAATTTCATATCCAAAAACTTCAGCTATTAGATCATTTTCAATTTTAGAAAGTTGTAAACTTTGATTTTATTGGAACTCCTACTAAAATGTGACGCACTTCTACTTTTTTAGTAAAATATAATTAACCAATCACAGTTAAGCGTATTTATAAAGTAATTCTGGTAGAAAGATAAATTTTTTTGAGCAGGGTGATTTCCGTTTCAAAAAGTGCATCCACTCTAGCGCTAAAGCCCGCGTGATGGATAATTTCCTGGCAAATGGTCAGGCAGCTTTAGACCTTGCCGATTTAATTCATCAGGCAAATGCTGAAGTTGTAGGTATTGGTATTGTGATTGAAAAATCTTTCCAACCTGGTCGCCAATTGTTATTGGATAAAGGTTACCATGTTGAATCTTTAGCACATGTTAAATCTTTGGAAAATGGTATTGTTGAATTTGTCCGTGACTCAGATTTCAACTGAATTTAAAAAGAGCACTCAGGCGCTCTTTTTTTATAGCAAATATTTTATATGAAAGAATATTCTGAACAATGGTGACAAAATCGGCAATTAATCGCCGACTCTATCTGAATAAAATTTTCCAGTACCTGCTTCAAATTTAGATACAAGAAAAAGATGAAATTCGTTGCACTCTTTTTCTATCTAATCATTCAAGTAGAACCTTGTGAATAGCGTGGTTTACACTTGATAGCAAGCGAAATTTCAGACCAAATATTATCTTACTGTAGGTTGACTCTATTATAGAGCAATACTCAATAAACATTTTTTGTACTAAAATAAAAAAGTCTAACTATCCGCAAATAGTTAGACCCTGGATCATATTGAACGGTGGATTTACTTTACGGTCACAGTAATGCTACCAGTGTTCACAGCACCAATAGCTGAAGTTTTGATGCCATCAATATGATTCACTTTTCCATCTACATTTACAGATGCATCAATAGCTGCTGAATTAAAGGCTAAATTCGCTGCAGTGTAATTACTCAGAGTTTCAGAGAACTGGTCATAAGTGTCAGTATTCAATGATGTACTGATAGAGCTTTCAAACTCTGATGAGCGTTCAGTACGCCATTCTTCCAAATTACGCGCCGCACTTCTTTCAGCATCAAGAGTTGTCTCTAATGTACCCGTATTCACTGCGCTCAAATTGCCTTGCTGCAAATTGATACTACCGGTGTTTACCGCACCAATTGCTGAAGTTTCTACTGCGATTTTGTCTCCCACATTATTCAGTGAGTTATACCGCCCATCTACATTGACTGTTGCATCAACAGTAGCGGTATTAATGGCAAGGTTAAGCGCAGTACCATTTGGCTGGGTATGTTGAGATAAAAGATTTAAGGCACCATTTAACCCAGTATCTACAGTGACCTCTTGAGCATTAGCCATGCCTGCACCGGACACGAAGGCAACAGATAAGGCGATTGTTTTGATAGTCTTATTCATGGTTATTTTCCTTTTTTCTAATTTTGAAGTACTTCTCGCTAAGCACTTCTTTTTATAATGGGAGCGAGCCCATTTTTATATATTCTTTAATCACGCTGCGTGCTTGACCAGTAGTTTTCGACCACTTCCGGATTAACATCCCACAGCATCTGAGTCTTTTCATTGTCTTTTTCTTCATTCATTTTTTTTAAAGAAGATGAAGGCTTTTTCATACTGATATATTTAATCAAGTCCTGCTTATTCGTTTCAGGCTCCCCTTCAGGATTTTCAATCAATTCAGACTCTTTTTTCTTAGGGGGTTGTGTATCCTTACTTGGTGAATCGGTCGATTTATTTTTCTCATTAGGCAAACTGGTTTTATGTGATGACGATTCCAGAACGGTATTCGGTAAGTTTGCGGTACTTTGCTGCTGACTCTGCTTATACTTGTACAGTGCAACTGAACTTCGGGTTAAACTCAACTGGCCAAATTCAGGCGGTATTTGCGCACGGCAGCTTTCAAATGTTGCTGGCGGAATCACCTGACTGAGCAATTCAAAGGTCGCCAGATTCAGCATTTGACGCAGGGCAAAGTTGGTTGCCTCTCGTTCCCCTTTGCCAAGCTGAATATTTAACAAGGTATGCCCAGCAAACCTGCCTGCACTCAGACCATAATCCTGTGCAGCAATCTGTTTTTGCAGGGAAACATTGGCCACCACCTTACTGCTGCGGGTATCGGTTAGAGACAAATCCAACCCCACCATAATGCGGGTTTGACTGTAATTCGGACCAACCCCGCCTATCTGCATGTCCACACCGCCCCCCGGAATAAAATCCAGACTGTTAATGCTGCCAGTGACATAATAATCAGAAGCCTGGATTTGCCGTGGATCACGAATGCCCCACTTGGCCTCACTTTCGATAATCCGTGGATCGCGCCGGTTCAATAGGCTGACCCCGGCCTGAAACAAGGCCGACTGCACCATATCTCCCGCGCCTTGGGTCACCATTTTGCCACTGCCCCCATTAGTCACCACATCTTTGCCGGTCTGGTCCAGAATCGCGCCAACGGAAAAGCTGACATCACTGCGCAGTTGCCCCTTCAGGCAGGATAAAGCCATATCAAAAGGGGTAAAAATATCGGTAATTGGTGGCCCCTGTACCAAGCTGACCGGCTTCTTGTTTGAGGGTGCCAAGCCAGTACACCCAGTCATAAGTTGACTAAATATAACCAAAGCACTCACAGAAGATATTTTTCTTCTATTTAAAGGAAAGTTCAGCATAGTGAGCCTCCCGGTTGAGTGCTTAAGTTAGGGCATTGCTGATTATTTTGAGTGGTGGTGGAACTTAGAGTCCCATCATTCGTAGTATCATTGGAAATATCTATACCGTTATTGGAACCATTAATATTTACATTGCTCGTAGCCGAATTCACTGTACCGATAGAGCTGGTCGAGGTGCTATTGATGGTGGTCTTTCCCAAGCCGGAATAATAATCAGAATCCTTGAGCTCGATCAGGTTTGCCTGCACCAGATTCTCATTGGAACGGGCACTTGACGATTTCCAGCGCTGACTCCATTCATCCGATGTGGCATAAGCATTGCCCAAAACACAGCAACAAAATAAACCCACATTGATCACTGATATTTTCATAATCATTACCCGTCCTTTGATCCAGGATGTTTATTTATTTTCTAATTAATAAGGTTTAATTTATATTAAAAATATTAAATCACATAAAAAAAACAAAAGGCAAAATTTATGAGGTTTTACATGCATTACGTTTACTATAACAAATTATCTTGTTGTTATTATTAATAAATTGTTAATTATTGTTTATTTTTGAATTGTAAGAAATCATTATGTAACAATTCCCTAAAATTAAAATTTACAACAAAATTTTAGTTTTAATAATATTTTTTATATATTAAAAAAATCAAAATTTCATATCCAAAAACTTCAGCTATTAGATCATTTTCAATTTTAGAAAGTTGTAAACTTTGATTTTATTGGAACTCCTACTAAAATGTGACGCACTTCTACTTTTTTAGTAAAATATAATTAACCAATCACAGTTAAGCGTATTTATAAAGTAATTCTGGTAGAAAGATAAATTTTTTTAGCAGGATGATTTCCATTTCAAAAAATGCCTCCACCCCAGCCATAAAGCCGGGGGCAGGAATGAATAGCAGCCTTGATCTGGCTGATTCAATTGATTAATCAAATACAAAAAAGCTGGGCATAGGTAATTTCGTCTTCCCCATCCGTCCCGTGCAAAAGGAATCTGCCCCCCAGAATAGGTTAATGATTTTATTCTTATCAATTAAATCAATAATTTATTTAAAAAAGAGGCCTAACTATTTACCAATAGTTAAACCTTTAGTCATGTTGCAAACGGGGTTACTTTACGGTTACGGTGATGCTACCTGTATTCACCGCACCAATGGCAGAAGTTTTAATACCGTTGATATTATTCTCGGTTCCTCCTGTGATTGTATTTACAGATGCGTCAATAGCGCCGGAGTTAAAGGCGACATTGGCTACACTGTAATTGCTCAAGGTTTGATTCAACTCCTCATTAAAGCTGGCATCAAGACTTTGACCAAGCGCACTTTCGATCTGTGATGACGAATCGCTCTCAGTATCGGTCAACGACTCCAATTGACTTTGTTGATCTTCAAGCGTTGCATTGAGTGTACCGGTACTCAGAGCACTCAGGCTGCCTTGCTCCACAGCGAGATTACCTGTATTTACAGCACCCAGGGCCGAGGTCTCTATGGTGTTTTCAAAATTATTGACAGCATCAAAACCTCCCTCTGTGTTGACGCTTGCATTAATATCCGCTGTATTGACTGCAAGGTTAAGCGCAGAGCCATTGGTGACCTGCTGGGATAAAGTAGCCAGAGCCGTTTCCAGACCCGTATCTACAGCCACTTCCGTGTCTTGAGCATTTGCCATGCCTGCACCAGTCAGGAAGGCGACGGATAAGGCGATTGTTTTAACAGTTTTTTTCATAGCTGTTCTTCCTTTTCACGTTTTGAAGCACCTCTCGCTAAGTACTTCTTCTGATCATGGGAGCGAGCCCATTTTCATAGTGCTTTTAATCAAGCTGCGTGATTGACCAGTAATTCTCGACCACTTCGGGGCGGACATCCTCCAGCATTGAAGTCTCTCCCTCTTGCTGGTCTTTCTTATCCTTCCGGTCATCTGTCTTACCTAAAGAAGATGAGTTCTGTTTCCTGCTGATGGATTTAATCAAGTCCTGTTTATTCATCTCAGGCTCCTGTACCAGGCTGAACGGCTTCTTGCTTGAGAATGGCAAGCCGATGCGGCTTGAAAGCAAATGCCCAAACAGGACATAGATACCCCCCAGAAGATCTGCTGTTTTGGGTGAACGGAAAATTCAGCATAGCGAGTCTCCCGATGGGGTGCTTAAGTTAGGGCATTGCGGATTATTTTGAGTAGTCGTCGAATTTAAAGTCCCGTCATTCGCAGTATCACTGGAAATGTCTATGTCGTTATTTGCACCACTGATATTGATATTGTTGGTCGGGGTATTTACCGTACCGATAGAGCGGGTATGGGTACTATTGATGATGGTTTTTCCCAAGCCGGAATAATAATCGGAATCCTTGAGCTCGATCAGATTTGCCTGCACCAGATTCTCATTGGAACGGGCACTTGATGATTTCCAGCGCTGACTCCATTCATCCGATGTAGCATAAGCAGTGTTCAGAAAACAGTAACAAAATAAACCCAGATTGATCATTAATATTCTCATAATCTTTGAAGCCCTCTGACCTGAGATGTTCATTTATCTTTAACCCAAATAAGTTTTAATAAATCTAAGTAAAATTAAATCACATAAAAAAAATAAAAGGCAATTTTTATCCAGATTCACATTTTTTCTGTTTTTTATAAAAAAATTATCCACTTGTTTTATATTAAAAAAATAAGGATTTGTTATTTATTTGTGATTTGTAATAAATCATTATATAAAAATTTTTTGAATATAAAATTCACATAAAAAACTTGATTAAAATAATATATTTTTTATCTAAACAGTAATAAATAATTTCGCTAATAAAGTATGAAATTATGTTCTTCACTTATTTTATAGAATGGTAAATTTCGATTTTATGAGGACTTCTTTCTAAGTGTGATTTTCATCATATTTTATTAAAAATATAATTAATCAATCACAGTTAAACCTATTTATAAAGAAACCTTGAGATAAAGGTAATTTTTTGCCTCTATCCCCCAAATCGGCATTCTCCCCCTCCCAGCCTCCATAGAATTAAACTCAAGCACACTTAAAATGAAACTTGAACAGAGGACCGGAGCAGCCTCACCCTGCTTGAGGTTGCAGAACCTAGAGGATGAAGCGATTGCTCATGCTTTTAGAGCTGATGAACACTTAAAAACCCATCCGTAATCCCTCCTATTCGATGAAGAATGAATGTGTTTACAACTCAGATAAACTGTTTTGACTTTATTTCAACTAGAATCAGGTTGGTATGAAATGTTCCTGACATCCAGATGTAGAACAGACATACTGTTGCAACATGTCATAAATACCCGCTGACCTTGAAGCCCGCTCTATTCCATATAGCCCAAGATCGGTCAAGCTAACTTGTTGATGGAAAACTCTATGAAATGTCCTAAATGTGGATCGACTGAAGTTGAAAAACGTGATCATGAAAAGAATTTAAAGACCATTAGTGGAATTTTAATGACCTCAGCCGGGGCAACCGCAGGAACAGTCGGTGGGGCCGCAACAGGTGCATCCACAGGGGCCGCAATTGGGGCAATTGCCGGACCATTAGGAGTGATTTTCGGTGGTACTGTAGGCACCTTTGTAGGTGCCATTGCCGTAGGGGTGACAGGCGGGGTACTCGGTAATATTTTCGGTAAAAAAGCCGGAGTCATTATCGATAAAAATGTGTTCCTGGATTACAAATGCTTAAAATGCAAGCATCGCTTTAAAGAAAAAGCATAAGCATTCAGATACTTAAACTTTAAATTGCAATAAAAAAGACCATTCATTTTTAGAATGGTCTTTTTTATCTCTATATTTTAAGAATAGGGTGAGTTGAACCCCGTTTCTCAATAAAAAATCAGTTTGCCTGCAATTTTTTAACCACATCGCCCAAGCGCTTACCCTGCTCTTCACACAGGATTTTTTCATCCTGGCTCAGTCCCAAGTCATGGCGTGGACCACTCACATGGCTTGCGCCATACGGCGTACCACCCGATTTGGTATTGGACAATGCCGGGTTGGCATTCGGCAGACCCATAATCATCATGCCATGATGAAACAGGGGCGGAAGCATAGTCAGCAATGTACTTTCCTGCCCGCCGTGCATAGAACCTGAAGATGTAAAGACACAGGCCGGTTTCTGATGTAAAGCGCCATTCAGCCACAGGCTGGTGGTCTGATCCCAAAAATATTTCATCTCGGAGGCCATATTGCCAAAGCGTGTAGGCGAGCCCAGAGCCAGACCTGAACAATTAGCCAAATCCTCCAGGGTACAGTAAATATCCCCGTCCTCCGGAATATTCGGTTCAGCCTGTTTCACCACAGTGGATAGATTAGGCACCGTACGAATTTTTACCGCCATACCTGTAGATTCAATTCCATTGGCAATTAAATGCGCCATTTCTTTGGTTGAACCATATTTGCTGTAATATAAAACAAGGACATAAGACTGCATAATTTTTATAAACAAAGCCAAAAGAGAAAACTATACGGTATTTTTCCCATTTTTTGGTTAAGCTTGGTATTGAAAATTCATAAAGACGACTAAAAAAATTGAGACTTCATCACTATGTTAGAAAAGTATTTAAAAAAACTTCCTTTTTATAATGAGACTTGGTTTCAGTTTGCTTTATTTGTTATCAGACGTTTTGAAGCCGATCGTTGTCGTGATCAGGCAGCTTCTCTGACCTATACCACGCTGTTTGCAGTAGTTCCCATGCTGACGGTTTTTCTGGTGATCATTTCTTCCATTAAAGCCCTGGAACCAGCAAGACAGCAATTACAACAACTGATTTACAGCCATTTTCTGCCCCGAACCACCATCGCCTTTGACAAGGCCTTTAATGCCTTTACCGATAAATCCAGCAACCTGACAGTGATTGGTATTTTATTTCTGTTTGTGACTACAGTCATGATGCTTTCCAGTATCGAGACCGTATTTAACCGGATTTGGCGGGTTCAGGAAACGCGAGGTGGAATCATTGGATTTATGCGTTACTGGACCATTATTTCACTCGGTCCAATTCTGCTAGGCAGTGCGTTTGCTATTTCATCGACTGTGGCTTCATTAAATGTACTCAGCAATAATTTTGCCGGTTATGAGGTCAACGGTGAATTTATCTTGTGGGGCATTTCCTTTGTCCTGACCATTTTGGGGTTCTTTATTTTAAACTGGACCATTCCCAACCGTAGCGTTCCAATTAAAGCTGCCTTGATTGCCGGTACATTCAGTGCAGTCGTCTTTGAATTGTTGAAGAATCTGTTTGGCGTCATCATGTCGAATTTCACCAGTTATGAAATTGTCTATGGCGCTTTTGCAGCCATCCCGATTTTCCTGTTATGGATTTTCCTGTCCTGGAACATTGTTTTGCTGGGGGTCGAAATCAGTTATGGCCTGACTGCGTTTAATTCAGGTAAAGAACAGAAGCGTCATCCGGTAATCATGCTGTTAGACGTGCTTGAGCTGTTTTATAGAAAGCAGCAAATTGGCGAAACGGTTTCAGATGAAGAAGCGCTGCTGGTTTTGGGTCGTGATGAAATTGGACGCTGGCCAAGTTATGTACTGATGCTGGAAAAGCAAAATCTGGTGAAACGTACCGATGATGATCAATACATTCTCGCGCGCAATCTGGCTCAGGTCGATTTCTGGAGTTTTTATAAACAGTTACCCTACCCGCTTCCACGCAGCAAAGATGTTGCCAATATCCGTCCGGATGATGAATGGATACAAAGACTCGGACCCGCACTAGTTGAATCGGATGACTATCTGGCTGCAAAACTTTCCATTCCCCTGTCCGCTATTTTTGAAAAGAAATAGCGTTAACTGACGTTGACGATGCCATAAAAAAGCCTTCACATATAAAGGCTTTTTTAATAACTACGCGGAGGTATGAGCAGACGAAAATATCTGATCCAGCCATGCAAACTGACCGTCATGTAAAAATTCAGAACTTAAAAAGGCCACATTTAAGCAGCCTTTTTACTCAGCTTTTTCACTTATTGAACAAAGGTTTTCCAGACAAAATCCTGGCTCTGACCTTGCAACGTCATGGTGAGTTGATCACCTGCCTTTAATGCAGCCACACCCGCAGGTGTACCCGTCATCACCACATCACCTTCTTCCAGGGTAAAGACCTGGCTGATATCAGCAAGTAAAGTCGCAATATCAAAAATCAGCAAAGATGTATCGCCTTTTTGACGCAGCTCATCATTCACATGCAAGGTGTAATGTACATCTTTCCAGTCTTTCACTTCTGAAAGCTCAACCCAGTCACCCAACAGGCATGAACCATCATATGCTTTGGCACGTTCCCAAGGCTGACCTTTCTTTTTCAGGTCATCCTGTAAGTCACGCAAGGTTAAATCCAGGCCCAAAGTTACCGCACCCACAGCTTCCAGCGCCTTAGCCGGATCGGTCTCTGCCTTTAAAGTGCGGTCAATCCGCAGGCTGAGTTCACATTCATAGTGACAATTGCCCCAAGCCGGGTTCCATGAAATCCCCTCTTGCAATGCCGTTAAGGCACTCGGTGGCTTGATAAACAAAACCGGACGATCAGGAATGGCATTGCCTAATTCTTTGGCATGGTCCGCATAGCTACGGCCGACACAGACAATCTTCGATGGACGTGTACTCATGATCTTCCCTTTTTATTTCACTGTTAGGTTATTTCAGGCTTACTTTTTAAATGTATTTTCAAATACGGTTTGCTCGGTAGAATGTTCAAAAGCGCGTTTCGGCACAACCACCACGGTACGGTTCTTCAATTCAATCATGTAGGTCAGTTTACCTGTAGCAAATTTTTGCACGTCGCTATAGTTAAACATCTGTTTACGACCATTGGCATAAATTTCCGCATGATCCTGAAACAATTCGATGCCTTGTTCACTTTTACCAAGCTGGTATTTTACAAATTGACGTTTAAACATCATCGGTAAAAACCAGTAACGCATAATCAGCTGCAAAATTAAAAAGAAAGCACCGAGCGCAACATAATAGCGACCCACGCCATTAAAGCCGAGGTAAAAACCCCAAATAATAATTCCGATACTTACGAAGGGGGTAATAAAGCGGCTAATCTGCTTTTTACCAAACGTCGCAAGCGCAAAACCGTCTTGTGATTCTTCCAGATTTAAGAAATAACGTACCGATACAGCAGGCTTGGTCTCTGACATGATTCATCATCAAATTATTCGAACAATTGTGCTAGATATTACACCAGATTCGGCCTTTTCCTTATTGTTTTTGCTCGGCTCATTACAAGCTAAATTACATAAGTTTGCTTCACAACCGTTTTGAAATTGATTAAAACATCATCATTCACTTAAAAAGCATAAACAGGATGTGAAATGCAAAACAATAAAAATAAATGCGGTTTGCTGCTGCTGTGCTGCCTGCTCGGCACGCAGGTCTCGGCAAAGATCATTCCATGGAAAGAACAGATTCCCAGTAGCCTGAATGCATTTCATGGGAAGGCGCAACTTCTGGCTGACTTAACCGCAAACCGTATTTTGATTTACGCCCATCCGGCACAGGCAATTACTTTACCCACCTTTAAAAATCCGCACAGTATCAGTGGCAAGTTTTATACCGGTGCAGTGGTGGTACCCGCCAGCAGCCAAAACGTAGCGCGGCTTTTAAGCAACTATAACGGGTATAAAGGGCTATTTCCGACCTTAAAGTTAGCAAAGGTCGTTGAGCAACAAGGTAACATTACCCAGATGAAATATCAGGTGTCCATTCCAACGCCGATTCCAATCTTAAACTTTAAAGAAAATGTGCTGATGCAGCACCATTTAACGGCGAACAGTATTTCAACCCTTGTCCTGGATGCACCTATTCCTTATGGTGCAGGCAAAATTGAATGGTTTGATTTAGGCAACAATAAAACCTTAATTACCGTGACCCAATGGGGCGACTTAAACCACCCCAAAGGCTTTTTATTCAGCAGCATTCTGAATGCGCTTCCGGAAGCCAAACTCGGCATTCCCTCTGGCACCAACGCTTTTTTACTCGAAGCCCTGCAACAGCACTTTAAAACACCGAGTTACCACAGCTTGAAAGCTGGAGAATTACCCGAAGCCCCATTAAGCTCGAACCAGGTTCAAAAAATTGCCACACTGAGCCAACTGTCCCAGGAACCGGTTTCTTTTATCTTGCCCTCTAGCAAGGTGCCCTATCCGCATGGTCTGGAAAGCTTGCGTTTTAGTAGCAGCTATCAGTACTTTGCAAAAAAACCGCAACAGATGCAGCACTGGCTGAATGCGCCTGCCTATCAGGAACTTTTTCCACGCCAGATTAAAGAGATCGACCTGAAAAAAATTGACCCCAACACCATTGATGCAGATTACAAAATTTCAGTCGGATTAGGCGTGATCAATATTCCCTTCGATTTTAAGCTGCGTTTTGACTATCCCAACAGTCTGGAAAATCAGTTTGATGCGGTGGGTGGAGATTTGCAGTTTGTCAAAGGCGGGATGCAGCTGATTCCGCAAGGTCACGGCACTTTGTTAAATGTTACCAGTGCCATGAAAATCCATGACCAAGCGCCCTTTCTGCTCAGAGCAATGAGAAGCATGCCTTATCACGACATGTTACCGGCCATAGGGGGCAATACCGTATTGGCATTAAAGATTAAACACAAGATGAAATAATTTTTTCACACATTTAATTTATTCTAGGCACAAAAAAACCGCATTAAATGCGGTTTTTTCCAGTTTTACATCTGTCGATGCGATCAAGTTGGTGCGCTCAGAGAGATTCGAACTCCCGACCCCTTAGTTCGTAGCCAAGTGCTCTATCCAGCTGAGCTATGAGCGCGACGTCTTGATGTGGTGCATTATACGCGTTTTTAATATTCTGTTAAGTGCTTTTTAACAAATACGCAATCAAGTGAACAGTTATTGGGCAAAATTAGATTTTTCATCTATTTTTTAAACAACATTTGTTTTTTGAGGATTGCACAGATTACTTTGAGATCAAAATAATCAATTTCACCAGTGCATTTTTACTCCAGGTTTCGTCCAGATATCTGGAATGTCTGGAGTAGATATTTAAGATGCCCTACTTTTTTTAAAGACATCTCCACTCATCGAAAAAACTTACCCGCTCAACTGCACCAAATTTCAGGCACAAAAAAACCGCAACATGTGCGGTTTCTTCCATTTTTACATCTGTCGATGTGTTCAAGTTGGTGCGCTCAGAGAGATTCGAACTCCCGACCCCTTAGTTCGTAGCCAAGTGCTCTATCCAGCTGAGCTATGAGCGCGTACTTGAGTTGCTTTTCAGCATTCGTTACTATAAAAAATTGCCGCGTTTAACTTGATTGGTGCGCTCAGAGAGATTCGAACTCCCGACCCCTTAGTTCGTAGCCAAGTGCTCTATCCAGCTGAGCTATGAGCGCATTTCAAGTTATTCGTGGCGGTGAGAGAGGGATTCGAACCCTCGGTGGGCTTTAAGACCCACGCTCCCTTAGCAGGGGAGTACCTTCAGCCACTCGGCCACCTCACCGTAACGAGCCGCCATAATACAAATTAAACTTCGTTTCTTCAAGTCAGATTTCAAAAAATTCTGATATTTTTAATCAATCATCTATTTTTTAAACAATTTCCGAGCTGGCTCTGCCCTTTTCGCTGTTTTTTATGGCAAATACTGCTGAAATATTAAACCTTGCCCGAAAATTTGCACTGAAAAACACAATATTGCAATCATTTACGTGCAGTCTGTTGCTGCATGACTTATGCTAATCCTATCTTCTGACATGAAGCCAAAGACATTATGAAAAATTGGGTCGATCCTGAAGCTAAAGCTGAAGCTGAACGCTATGAAAATCCTATTCCCAGCCGTATTCTTATTTCTGAAACGATTGAAAAACTACAAGCACCACAATCTCATGCAGATCTAGTGGAACATTTTGAAATTGCAGATCAAAAAAGTATTGATGCCCTTAGCCATCGCCTGATCGCCATGGTTCGGGATGGCCAGTTGATGAAAGATGGCTACAAGTTCCAGCTTGCCGCCAGCCAGCCGACGCATGAAGCCACGGTCTATATCAACTCCAAAGGTCTGGGCAGTGCCTCGATTGCCGATCATGAAGACCTTTTACTGCCTGAACGCGAGCTGCGTCTGGTCTTTAATGGTGACCGCGTCAAGGTTCGTCAAACCTCGGTCGACCGCAAAGGCAAGGCTTGGGGTTTTATTACCGAAGTGGTGCAGCATCGGGTGAAACAGATTATTGGTAAAGTGGCGGTTCACGATGGCGAATACTTTATTCAGCCCGGCAATCCGAATGCCCATCAGCCGATTACCCTGGAAAAAGAACTGATTGAACATGCCCAGGTCAAAGTGGGTGATTCGGTTCGCGTGGCGATTGATGACTATCCGACCCGGGAAGAACTGGCGACCGGTCATATCGTTCAGTCTATGGCAGACAAGGCCGATACCGAAATCATTATTCCGCAAACCATTTTAGAATTTGGCTTGCCTTATGAATTTCCGGAAGAAGTGATTCGTGATGCGGAACACTTTAAGGAACCTTCTGCACAAGACCGCGAGGGCCGGATCGATTTACGTGATTTGGCCCTGGTCACCATTGACGGTGAAGATGCCCGTGACTTTGACGATGCCGTATATGCCGAAAAACGTCCAGGCGGCGGTTACCGCGTGGTCGTGGCCATTGCGGATGTCAGCCATTATGTGCGTAATGACCAGCCTTTGGATGATGAAGCCAAAGAACGTGGCACGTCAGTCTATTTCCCGCACTTTGTCTTGCCGATGTTGCCGGAAGCCTTATCTAATGGTCTGTGCTCGCTGAATCCGCATGTCGACCGTCTCTGTATGGTTTGTGACCTGAAACTGTCCCGTGCCGGTCGTGTCACTGGTTTTGAATTCTATCCATCGGTCATGCATTCTAAAGCACGTCTGACCTATACCCAGGTGGCGCAGTATTTTGATGGTGACAGCAAAGCCGTTCCTGAAGATCGCGATGTGCGTAAATCGCTGAATACCCTGTTCCAGCTGTATCAGATTTTAAAAGGTTTACGGGCGCAGCGTCATGCCATGGAATTCGAAACCGTCGAAACCTACATGACCTTCGATGAGTTGGGTGGCATTAATGAAATTCTGCCGCGTACACGTAATGATGCGCATAAACTGATTGAAGAATGCATGTTGCTGGCCAATGTGGCCGCCGCCGAATATGCCTTGGAAAATGACATTCCGATGTTATACCGTGTGCATGAGCCACCTGAATTTTCACGTATCCAGAAAGTGCGTGAATATGTGAAATTGCTGGGTCTGCCCTTCCCTGAACAGCCAACGCAAAAAGACTATCAGGCGGTCATTGATGCGACTAAAGACCGCATTGATGCACCAAGCATTCATGCAGTGCTGTTACGTTCCATGATGCAGGCCTATTACGGCGCCAACAATGCCGGGCATTTCGGTTTAGCTTATGATGCCTATACCCATTTCACCTCTCCAATCCGCCGTTACCCGGATCTGTTATTGCACCGTGCCATCAAGGCTCATTTAAAGCAGAAGCCTTTCCTGCTTTCCGGTGCAGCTTTAGATGACGCCGGTGAACATTTCTCGCAAACCGAACGCCGTGCCGATGAAGCTTCACGTTCAGTCACGACCTGGTTGAAATGTCACTATATGCAGCAGCATTTAGGTGAAGAATTTGTCGGGATCATCAGTGCCGTGGCCGAGTTTGGCCTGTTCGTGACCTTAAAAGACCTGTATGTCGATGGCATGGTTCACGTGAGCCAACTGGGCGATGACTATTTTGTCTATGATCAGGCCAGCCAAAGCTTAATCGGTCAGGCACGTGGCCAGACCTTTAGCCTGGGCGATGAAGTCAAAATTAAGGTGGCAGCGGTGAATCTGGAAGATCGCAAGATAGACTTTGAACTGTTGCAACAATTGACCCATGCCGGCCGGGTGATTCGTAGCCGAGCGCCACGTGTGGCCAAGACTACCACAGAGGAAGTCTTTGGTTCACGAGCCAAAGCCGTGGTGAGTGAAGAGGGCGAACAGTCGGTTCGCAAGAAAAAGCCAAAAGCCAAATCTGCTGCACCAGCCAAAAAGTCAGATAAAAAATCTTCAGCCAAGGCAGATGCAAAAGCCAAAGACAAGCTGAAGAAAAAATCTAAGCCGAAAAAGAAAAAGTCGAATGCGAAAACCAAGATAGAATAATTTTTCGATATAAGCCCTACTCCGGTAGGGCTTTTTATTAGGTCTGGTCTACCAAGTATTTACCGACTGAAAAATAATAGCCCTTGATTTAACCCTCTCTAAGCCTTACATCTACTATTAAGTTTATAAATGATATGGCGTATTAGAAATGACTTTAGAAAAGGCGACCTTGCCCGTTCCACAATTTGACCAGATTCAACTGGCCGATTTAAAACAACAGATTGAACAGGCCATTCAACAAGGACAAAGTTTTTTAAACGATTTAACCGCAGTTCCAGAGGATGCTCAGGCACAGCTGAATATTCTGGAACAGGTCGATACGCTGGAAAACAACATGAGTGAAGCTTGGGGTGTGCTGTCACATCTCAATGCCGTGATGAACAATTCAGAAACACGTGAACTGTACCAATCCCTGCTTCCGGCATTAAGCGAATACTACACCCAACTGGGTCAACATACGGTGCTGTATCAAACCTATCAGCATGTGCATGACTCATCCGTATTTAGCACGCTTCCAGCAGCCCATCAAAGTGCCATTAAACTGGCGCTGCGCGATTTCAAACTGTCAGGGGTTGCTTTAGAAGGTGAAGCGAAAAAACGCTATGCAGAAATTTCTGCCCGTTTGTCGCAGCTTTCATCTGGCTTCTCCAACCATGTATTGGATGCCACACAAATCTACTTCAAGCCGCTGACTGAAGATCAACTCAAAGGCTTGCCGCAAAGCAGTATCGATTTACTTAAACAATATGGCCAGCAACGCGAACTTGATCAGCCGGTGGCGACTTTAGACATTCCGGCTTATCTGGCCATCATGACCTATGCCGATGACCGTGGCTTGCGTGAAGAGTTGTATAAAGCCTATACCACACGTGCTTCCGACCTGTCAGAACATCCTGAATTTGACAATACCCAGGTGATGGAAGAAATCCTGAGTCTGCGTCATGAAATGGCTCAACTGTTAGGTTTTAAAAACTATGCCGAGTTATCGCTGGCCAGCAAAATGGCACCGGATGTCGAAACTGTAGATAAGTTTCTGGTCGACCTGGCTGAACATGCACGCACACCGGCCAGCAAAGAAATTGCCGAATTAAAAACCATTGCCATTCAGGATGGCATTCTCGAGTTACAGCCTTGGGATACCGGTTACTATTCGGAAAAACTGAAACAGCAACAGTTCAATTTATCGCAGGAATCACTCAAACCGTATTTCCCTGCACCGAAGATTTTGCAAGGCCTGTTCAGCATTGTGAACCGTCTCTATGGCATCAACATTGTGGAACGTGAAGCGCCGGTCTGGCATCCCGATGCGCGCTATTATGAACTGGAAGATCAAGGCAATGTGGTCGGCGGCTTCTACCTCGATCTGTATGCACGCAGTGGCAAACGCGGTGGCGCCTGGATGAGCGGTTTCCGCTCGCGCATGCAGACCCGACAAGGCCTGCAAAAACCGATTTGCTACATGGTCTGCAACTTCACCCCTGCTGTCGGCGATCAACCGGCGTTACTTACCCATGATGAAGTGAATACCCTGTTCCACGAGTTTGGTCACGGTCTGCATCATCTATTGACCGAAGTCGACCATATTGCTGTGGCAGGAACTCATGGTGTCGATTGGGATGCGGTCGAGCTTCCAAGCCAGTTTATGGAGTTCTGGACCTGGGATACAGACAGCCTCGATCTGCTCAGTGAACACATCGAAACGAAGCTGCATTTGCCAGAAGATTTGCTTAAATCCTTGCTGGATGCCCGTTTCTTCCAGTCTGGCATGCAAACTTTGCGTCAAATCGAATTTGCCCTGTTTGACCTGCATATTCACAAGCACAGTTCGGCTTTGAATGCCGAACAGGTACAAGCGACGCTGGATGAAATTCGCCAAAAATATGCAGTCGCGCCCACAGCCAATTACAACCGTTTCCAGCATAGCTTTAGCCATATTTTTGCTGGCGGCTATGCTGCAGGCTATTACTCTTACAAATGGGCCGAAGTTTTGGCCAGTGATGCCTTCGATCGCTTCGAAAAAGAAGGAATCTTTAATGTTCAGACCGGAAAAGAATTTCGTCAATTTATTCTAGCAGTTGGCGGAAAAGATACAGCACTTGACGCGTTTATCAATTTCCGCGGACGCGAGCCAAAAATAGATGCGTTATTACGTCATCAAGGTTGGACGAACCCCTCTAAAAACGCTTAAACTAACTGTCTAAGATTGTTCGGAAGGTTAGGATGATGACTATCAAACGTCGTTTCATTGCAGGTGCTAAATGTCCAAAATGTGAAGCGCTAGATCGGGTTGTCATGCTAACTTCTGGCGACGATGAATGGATTGAATGTATTGACTGTGGCTATAGCGAAAATCGGCCAACGCATGTCGATGAACCACAGATGCCGGAACAGCCGGATGAGATTGGTGTCATTCAGTTCAAACCGCGTCAGCCTAAATAAAAACAGGTTCAATATGACATTAGATCAAAGAAACAGCCCAAAACTTTTATTGGGCATTACTGGGGGACTGGTTGCAATCATTGCGCTTTTTTTGGCCTATCAATGGTTTTTTGCAACTTCAAATGAAATACTGCCTGAACATGAAGGAACCAGTTTAACGGCGCCTGCAAAACCGGCGGCTAAAGCTGAAAAAGCGCCAGAACCGCTTGCTCAAACCGAGCAGGAAACCATTCAGCTGGTGGATGAAAAAATCCTGAAAGAAGCTGTTCCAGAAAATGAATCACTCGCCAAAGAAGAAGTGGCTAAACTGGAAGATATTCAAAGCCAGCTAAATGAACAGGAAGCCATGCTGAAAGCCCAACATGCCGATGCAGATGAGCTGATTGCCCTGAAAGAAGAACAGATTAAATTACTTGAAGCCCAATTGGCTCAAAAACAATAATTTTATAGTTGAATATTCAGCTAAAATAGCAGTACATATTTTAGCTGAATTGTTTCATGTCCCTACCGACCAGCAGTCGGAACCTGCTTATAGCACTCGCTTTACTGACCTGCTCTGCCTTTTTATTTTCTCTTATGGGTGTCTGTATTCGCTATGCTTCGCATACCGTAGATAATCCCACCATTGTATTTTTTCGCAACTTTGTCGGCCTGTTTATTTTTCTGCCGCTTATTTGCTCTAAGGGAATTGGTTTTTTTAAAACTGAAAAAATCTGGATGCATAGCTGGCGTGCCGTCATCGGGCTGATTGCCATGTATGGCTTCTTTTATGCAATTGCCCATTTAAAGCTGTCCAATGCCATGGTTTTTACCTATTCTTCCCCGATTTTTATTCCCCTGATTGCCTGGTTGTTTCTGAAAGAAAAAATCACCAAATCCATGCTGCTCGCCGCAGCGATTGGCCTGGTCGGGGTCATTTTTGTGGCCAAGCCCGATGCTGGCATGTTTAACCAGATGTCTGTGATTGGGCTAGGTGCCAGCTTGTTGGCAGCCATGGCATTTGTAACAGTCCGCGCGCTCACTAGTACCGAATCTCCAGAGAAAATCGTATTTTATTTCTGTTTTATCGGCACACTCATTTCCATGATTCCGATGTTCTGGTTATGGCGTCCTTATACCTGGACTGAACTGGGTTTCTTGATTGGCGCAGGTCTGCTTGCCAATATTAGCCAGATTTTCATGTCCAATGCCTATAAACTCGCCCCTGCCGGACAGATTGGCCCCGTGAACTATATTGCCATTATTTTTGCAGGAATCTGGGGCTTTATCTTCTGGCAAGAAATACCGGATCATTATAGTTTAATGGGTTTCGGACTCATTCTGGGTGCGATTATCCTCTGTAGCCCCCTGGTTCAAAAACGTGCCACCCCATAATTCAGGCAGATTTCCCGTATATAATTCCCTATATAAAAAGTCATAAAAAAGCACCCGAGGGTGCTTTTTTTATGATGGATTAATGATACCAACCGAACAGCTTAAATACATAAGGAATATAAGCGATGATCAACATGGCAGGCAGCATCACAATCACCGGTAAAACCCAGCGTTCATAGCGGTAGTAGAAAGATAGATGACGCACTTCTGCATCCGCCTCAGCCACCTCGGCATCTCCAACAGACTGCCGAGCCAGAAGATGGTTCAGCGCTACAGGCGGGGTGACATAACCAAGCTCAAAACCAATCAGGGTAATCATCCAGAAATGTACCGGGTGGATACCGTATTGATAGGCCACCGGAGCCACAGTAGCGGAAATCAGAATAACGGCACCAAATGGGTCCATGATCATGCCCACAAAAATCATCAGTCCGACAATCAGGGTAATGACGAGAATGGTACTACTGATATCGGTCGGGAAGGCTTGCATCACTTCGATACGTTCCAGCAATCCCCCCACACTGACAGAAAGTGCCATCAGGATCACCAGGGCACCAATATGTCCAACCGTTTCACTGGTAGAAATATGTAGCGATTTCCAGAATCCGACATTGCGCAAACTTTCTCCATAAGCAGAATGTTTCACGCCATGATCAACTGCCAATTCTTTGCCCTGCTGTTTACCATGCTCTGCTTCACGGTATTCGGCATTCACTGCTGCACCGGCGGTTGCCAGTTCAGGGGTCGATCCCGGATTCAACTGGGCGGTCAGGGTTTCATCCCAATGTCCCACTGCGGGTAAAGGTGCAGGTTCATGGCGTAACTTGTCGAAAAGTACCACCAGCAACAGAATCACTGGCATCATGACTGGAGCGGTAAATTCATTCAGATCGGTCGACAAGGCATATTTGTAGAATAACCAGATCAAGATGAAAATCACGACATAAGGAATCACCGCCACTACAGCACGAGCCGATTGAGGTGCTGCTACACCTGGTGCTGCAATACGGAATTTACTTTCGGCGAAGAACAGTGAAATGATCAAAAATAAAGTTGACGTCAGCAGGAACACATATACGCCATAGTGATACAGCAAGTCCGTTGTCACTTCCTTATTCAGTGAGGCAACCACCACAATCAATAAACATGGACGTAATACCACACCTAGAGAACCTGACATAGCTGTTGCTGCCAGAGCAAACTGACGGCGTCCACCCGCATTCCAGACTTCCTTATAAATAATCGCACCTGCTGCGATCACGAAAATTCCTGATGCTCCTGTATAGGCCGTTGGCAACGCAGCTGCCACCAAGATCAGCCAAGTCAGGGTTTCAGGTGCCAGATTCCATGGACGCAGGATATTCAGGAACATGTCCACGACACGGGTCTGTTTCAGCAACATACCCGCCCAGATAAACAGTGCCAGATTCAGGAAGATACTCGAAAACTCGACCAGCTGCCCCAGGTAAATACCCTGTCCCATTGGATAATCCATCAGGAAGGTAAAACTAATCCCGGTAATGATCGCCATATAGCCATACAGCGGCACACTCAGAAAAGCCATTCCTAAGCTACCGCCCTCTTGGCTCTGCTTGGGCTGTCTGAATATCTGATACAGGCTGATCAAGGTCAGCGTACTAAACAGAATCATCCACAACCAGTAAATATATTTCATGTCTCCGATCGGGACACCCGAATTCAGCATGGACTGATATTGGCTATAAGACGAGTAAGCCAAAAAGGCGTTACCAATCAGCATTGCCACCGAGTACACTTTAAAATCGATACGCGTTGTGGGACTACGTAAACCAATATGATGGGTTTTCAGCGTTGCACTGATCGCTGCAAATACCACCATGATAACCAGTAACAGGGCCCGGTTTTCAGTACCGAACTTGAATACGCCAAAGAAAGACGTTTCAAAGGTACGATATGCGCGAATACTCGGATGAGCCTGCATATGGGCAATCGCTTTATCATAGAACTGATAGGATTCTTCACAGACCTGTTGAGCCTGTACTATCGCCGCACGCACATCAGCCTCTGAACGCACACCGAAAAAATCAGCATACTCGTCGGCTGCATCGGCTTTCATCTGCTCTTGCACTTTACGATCGACATTGACATTACGTTCACAGGTTGGGGAACTCGGTTCGGCACGTAGAAATGAATATTGCATGCCAGTCGCCGGATCACCGTACAGACGCTCACCCATACGCAACAGCTGGCCGTGAATCATTTCACCGGTACCAATAATCAAAGTCAGCAAAAGTAAGACAAGAACGACAAAGGCCGAGATCCACTCTGTCCATATATAACGTAACAGACCTAATCCAGATCTGTTGTTTTCATCATATTGCATGTGTATTCCTATTTTTATTTTGGTCATTACACGGTGGTTTGGTAAAGCCAATTTTGATTTATGAACGGAGAATATCCTTTCCCGATCCAATTTCTTTATTGTTATCTACAAATTTGCATTAACCCGACATTAATGAAAATGACAATATGTATTTTCTTTTCTGTTTTAAATGTCAATCTCGCCACTATTCAACGAAATATTCCCATAGAACATACGCCAAAGCGATGATTATTCCTCCAATCACTCCCAATAAATGAGCTTCAACCAATACCGGACTGCCAATAAGTTCTGCTGTGCTGACACTGCCGACGATATTTTCCCAAAGCAATTTTCCCAGAATCAGGCACAGCACCAAGGCAGCAAAATTGCGCTCTTTCCTATACAACAAATGCACGCAGGCAACGGTGACATAAGCCCCATGCAAGACTCCGGACAAGCCGGCATAGGCTTCTATATCTGGAAAGAAATAATAAAAACACAGGCTGATAAACGGCGGAAGCAATAACAGTAAAGCAACGAAATGCCAGATTCGGACGCGGGGAAAAATAAAAGGTAAGCAGGCAAAAGCCAGCATATTGAGCAGATAATGAATCCACCCCACATGTACCCAATGGGCAGTCCATAAACGCCAGAATTCTTTTAACAAACTGGCTTGCCAATAGATAAATGAATCTGCAAAAACTTGGAGGCATGCCGAGAAAGACATTACAAATGCAATAAAAATAATTTTTCGCATCAGAAACGGGTCTTTCATGGGCATGCCCTCCAGCTTAGAAGTGATGTATTCAAATGAACCTATCCTTCAAGCCAATCTTTTTATTCTCTGTTCAACACACTCGACTTAAGATGATGCAGCAGTCTCATTTTCAGTGAACAAATCATCCAATTCTGCAGAATTGTCCTTCTCATCCCAGAAATGTTGCATGCCGTCATCACTAGAGCGGATTCCGGTATGTTCAGTCCAATAACGGTCTGAAATACCCTGCACCATATTTTGTGCCATGCTGTCTACAAGTCGGAATTGGGGATTGACCGGTTTTTCTTCAGTACGGGCAGCAGCAAATGCTTTTAGTGCATCACGCATCTTGGCATCATCGCCACTGGCTTGAGCTGCAACCGCATACAAGGCATGAGATAAACGCACCCCTTTTTGTTCACCCAGCTGTACCGACTGTTTTAAAGTCTGGTAAGGATCTGGCTTGCCATCGCCTGCACCCGGCAATAAGGTCCAAATGACTGCACGTGCCGCTTCTGGCGCTCCCCAGAATTTGGCATTATCCAGGCACACCATACCGCGTTCAACAACGGCAGCGATATCTTTTGGTACATTGACTGCACCGCCAGAATTAATGTCATTGGTCATGGCCTGTAAGCCACTGATCATCCCCATCAAATACACGGTTTGATCCAAGTCACTTTTCATTTTTGGGCATCCATCACCCAATGCCTTATTATATTTTGCTTCCCAACGCTTTTCTAACAGCTGGTAGCCTGTATATTGACGTTGTGCAGCAATGGCAGCCCAGCGTTTTTGTTGAATACGGGCATCTTGCGCTTCTGAAACCTGCCCCGCTTTAGAGGCACGTAAATAATGTAATTCTGCTTCTAAGGCCTGATTTTCAGCACAAATTCCCGATGAAGCATATAACAGTACCGCAATACGGGTTGGATCTGCCCCCATATCTTTGGTTGACATAATGGCGGGCGTTAAGGCATTGCCTGAATTACACGCCATATCCGCATCATCCATGGCCAAGATTGGCGGTACGATATGTTTCTCACTAAAACCAAGTGCAATATTTGCCCCTGATTTAACCACTTGAGAACAACCTGATAATAAAGAACTTGTAATGATGATAACTGCCATACCCTGGCATATTTTTTGGACTTGCGACATTTTCCTGTCCTCTATAATTGTGTTTATGTCCATAGCAACCAAACATATCAGATGCGAAATCCGAATAAAAGAGTATTCACTCTAATTAGATTTGATACTTTGCCATGAAATGAGTTTGGGAAAATTGACTGTATTCCAGCAAGTTAAAAATTTTGGGCAAAAAAAAGTAGCATTGCGACGGTTCGGCACATGCTACTTATCAAGGGGTCAAAGCCTATTGGCTTTCATGTTGTGCAAATCGATCCTTCAGCACGGTTCCTAGTCGTCCAATAACAATTGCCAAAACAATTGCTACCACCAGAAACATCCAAGTTGGAATCATCATGATGATTTCCTCATTTGCTGTTGGTGTTTTTAATTTACATTTAGCTTAAATAATTCAGGGGAAAAATTGTCTGACAATTGCAATATTTGTTATTTTTTTCATTAAACTGTCTTACAAAATATCAAAAATTAAAATTATATTAATTATTATCAATATCTTACTTAAAACAAATTTTATACAACTGTCTAACAATTAGGTTAATTTTGCCAACTGTTTCAGTGCCTTCCATTGTTTAAAGGGCAATTGATCCACCCAGATCAAGAGTGGCTTTTCCTGAAAATGCTGGAAATACACCACAATATAAACCTGATGATCAATCAAATGACTAATCGAAACACGTTTAACCTGTTGCGATTTTAAATGGGACAACGACCATTCACGTGCATGCAAATGTTCAAGACACATCGGCTGAGGCATTTTAAAGCCATAGATATAGGTCAGCACACCCAGCACAATGCACAGCAACCATAACCATGCCGGCAACAGCTGCTGCAAAAGTATAATCAGCAAAGTAAAAATGCTCAGCTGAAATACAAATGCCAGACGGCTGCATTTCAGCTGAAAACAACGCTTAGCCATGGACGTAATGTTTTAACTTGACAATCAAGGCTTTCATTTCCGGGCGTGGAGGTTCAGAAACTTCCATAAACCAATCTAGCAAGTCCGGGTCCTCTTGTGCGACCAATTCAGCAAAAGCTTCTTTCTCTGCTGCATCTGCCTGCAGATAATGATTTTTTACATAGGGATCAAAATAAACATCAATCTCTTTTAAACCGCGACGGGCACGATAAATGACTTTGCGTTCTTCCAAGCTGATTTCTTCGCTCATAGCCTTTCCCCAACCGTATGAAATTTTTTGCTAGTTTACCCTATCCATCCCCTGCATTTCGAGCCATTTCCCCGAATTGACCAAATTCATCATTTTATCTGTACATTTGAGCATTCATCTCATTGCCGCTTGTGTCTCAATCTTTTAATTTTTATCTGACAATCACTTTGTAGATGGACAGAATAACAATGCAATCAGCTGCAATCCGACCTTTAGCCCCTATGCTGCCCCGCCATTTGTTTAATGCCGAGCACGATGCCTTCCGTGAAACGGTGCGCAAATTTTATGAAAAGGAAGTGGTTCCAAATACTGCCAAATATGAACAGCAGCAGCATGTCGACCGGGATTTATGGAACAAGGCGGGTGCAATGGGCTTACTCTGTGCCACCATGCCGGAACAATACGGAGGATCGGGTGTAGACCGTCTTTACAGCATGATCCTGATTGAAGAACAGGCCTATGCCATGGATTCGGCAACCGGCTTTTCGCTACATTCGGATATTGTGGCCAACTACATCTTCAATTTTGGCAATGAAGAGCAAAAATCAGCCTGGCTGCCCAAAATGGCTACAGGTGAAGTGGTCACGGCCATTGCCATGACCGAACCGGGAACCGGATCTGACCTGCAAGCGGTACGTACAACTGCTGTTTTGGATGGCAATGATTATGTCATCAATGGCTCTAAAATTTTTATCACCAATGGCTACCTGTGTGACATGGCGATTGTGGTCTGCAAAACGGGCAGCAGCGATAAAGGCTCTGCCAATTTATCTTTACTCATCATCGAAGCTGACCGTGCCGGTTTCAGTAAAGGCAAGCCATTAAATAAAATTGGCATGAAAGGACAAGATACCTGCGAGTTGTTCTTTGACAATGTACGCGTGCCCAAAGAAAATTTGCTGGGTATGGAGGGCATGGGCTTTATGATGCTGATGAAAGAACTGGCCTGGGAACGCATGCTGGTCGCAATCATTTGCCAGGCGGGAGCCGAAGCGGCATTCGCGCATACCGTGCAATACACCAAACAGCGGCAAGCTTTCGGCAAGCCGATCAGCGCTTTTCAAAATACCCGCTTTAAACTGGCTGAATTAAGAACCGAAATCGATTTCTGTCGGGCTTATTTAGACCGCTGTATGGAATTACAGCTAGAAGAAAAACTGGGCATTGATGCAGCGGCAGCCGCGAAATACAAAATTTCCGAAATGTTTTCTAAAGTTGTGGATGAGTGCCTGCAACTACATGGCGGTTATGGCTACATGATGGAATATCCAATTGCACGTGCCTATATTGATAACCGTGCCAACCGGATTTATGCCGGCACCAATGAAATTATGAAAGAACTGATCTCGCGTTCCCTGTAATCAAAAGCCCATCTACTGATGGGCTGTTTCTCTTAACTAATCTCTGCTAAAAATTCACTAATCAATGCCAGTACCAGTTCGGGTTGTTCTTTATGCGGCATATGATATAAGTCCTCTAGAATTTGCAATTCAGCTGCACCTTTCACTCCTGCAAATATCTGCCGAGGCTGTGCCAGCGTGCCGTATTCATCTTGCTCCCCATGAATGATCAAGCTGGGGCATTGTACTTGGGGCAATACCTGACTCAAATTCCAGTCCTTAAATGCAGGTGCCAGCCAGGTTTCAGTCCAGGCATCCAGCACCCACTGCGCTTTATCAGGATGATATTTGGCGAGGCGCTCCATTTGTCCCGCTTGCCGAAATGCCTGCTTGGCTTGACGGATGCCGGCTAAAGTTCGTTCTTCAACTTCATATTGCGCAGCAATGGTCACCAAAGCCTGACAACGCTGTGAATATTCAGCAGCGATGGCAGCCGACATTCCCCCACCTACACTATGTCCCAGCACAATAAAATCTTTCAGCGCAAAATAATCAAGCACGGCCTTAAAACCATGAGTCGCCTCAGTGATGACAAAATCCAGGCCTAAAGGCTGGTGATTGACTGCTGACTGTCCAAAGCCGAGCCGGTCATAAGCATAAACAATACGCTTGGTCTGAGCTGCAAGTTGTGCAGGAAAATCTCGCCATAAAGCCACACTGCCCAGTGAATCATGCATCAATAGAATCGGTGCTAATTCTGCATTGGCTTCAGCAGACTGCCAGGACTTGGCATAAAGGAAATAGGAGTCAAATGACAGTTGATATTCACGTGCTAAGATACTCAAAACTTATTCCTGTGCCTGCTCAATTACTTTTACTCCATACTGTAGGAATTTGCAGCAGAACTAAAGATTACAAATTGAACTCGTGATTTCAATATTCATAAAAAAGGAGCATGATTGCTCCTTTTTCAAAAAAGATGCTGAGACTAAACCATATCAATTACGAGACCAAACGCGGTGTCGAGCTTTTCTTATCCTCTTGCTCACGCTTATGAAATTTAAGCACACCATCCTCAAAACGCGCATGCTTCAATTGTTTGCGGTCAGCCAGATAATTATTGGAAACACTCCAAGGTGCATGCTTGCCCTGCTTCGGCATCACATCAGCAGCACGGGCAATATAGCCCGAAGACAGACTGCCCATCACCGTATCTTGCATTAACTCCGTCGCGTCACCTTGTGGAATCACTTCATCATAGCCATTTTTGTCCATATAGTTGATCAGACGGCAGATATAATCCGCTGCAATATCCACTTTAAGTGTCCAGGAGGCATTGATATAGCCAATAATCATGGCCATATTCGGCACATCACTGACCATGATGCCCTGATACAGCATATGCTGGGAAGTGTTCATCGGCTTGCCGTCAATCGTCGCCTGAATGCCACCTAAAATCTGAATATTCAAACCGGTTGCAGACACAATAATATCCGCATCCAAATGTTTACCGGACTTTAACTGAATACCTGTTTCTGTAAATTTTTCAATTTGATCCGTTTCAACCGATGCACGGCCTTCACGCAAGATTTTAAACAGGTCACCATCCGGAACCACACACAGACGCTGATCCCAAGGCTCATAGTTCGGAGTAAAGTGTTTCATATCCACCTTACCCTTGAGCTGAAATTTTACTGCATTCAGCAAAATTTTCTTGAGCAGTTTCGGCTGTTTCTGCGCCAGGGCATAAATACCGCGTTGCATGCCAATATTACGTGCGCGCGTTAATTTATAGGCCACATCTTCTGGCAAATACTTGCGCATTTTGTCATAGACCAGATCTATCGATGGCACAGAAGCAATATAGGTCGGAGAACGTTGCAACATGGTGACATGCCCTGCCCCACCTTTCGCCATCGCAGGCACCAAGGTAATTGCGGTTGCCCCACTGCCAATAATCACCACTTTTTTACCCGAATAATCTAACTGCTCGGGCCAATGCTGCGGATGAATAAAATGGCCTTTAAATACAGACTGATTTGGGAATTCAGGCTGGAATCCCTGATCATAATTATAATAACCAGTGCAACCTAGAACAAAATTGGCCACCCAGGTTTGCTTTTGTTGAGCTGCATCTTCAATTTCAATCACCCACTTTTTAGTGGCCGAATCATAATTCGCCGTCAAAACCCGATGCTGAAAATGGATTTTATTTTTAAGCTGATACTCTTCAATTACTTCAGATAAATAATTTTTGATGGATGGACCATCCGCCAAGACGCTGTCTTTTTGCCATGGCTTAAAATTAAAGCTAAAAGTCGACATATCTGAATCTGAACGAATGCCTGGATACTTAAATAAATCCCAGGTTCCGCCAAAACTTTCGCGACGCTCAATAATGTCAAAAGAGCGTTGCGGACAATTTTTGGAAAGATGAACAGCCAGACCAATACCAGAAATACCGGCACCGACAATCAAGACATCAATATGTTTTTCCATGTTCTTTTTATAACCTGTTTTAAGCTTTGTTTTATTAAACCACAAAATTGACAATACTCAATGTCAAGTTAGTGTAAAACTGACGAAAAATATATCAGTTCAGGACAAAAGCTTAAATTGTCAGACAATTGAAAATCATCAGGCATAAAAAAGACCGGTGAAACACCGGTCTTTTTTAGAACAACTGAAGCTATTCTTGCGAAATTATTTAGCTTCGCGATCTACTAGCTCAACGTAAGCCATCGGTGCAGCATCACCTGCACGGAAGCCCGCTTTAAGAACACGTAGATAACCGCCGTTACGTTCTTTGTAACGAGGGCCAAGAACGGTAAATAATTTACCAACAGTTGCTGCTGAACGAGTACGAGCAAACGCTAAACGACGGTTTGCAACAGTATCGTTTTTAGCTAAAGTGATTAAAGGCTCAGCTACACGACGTAACTCTTTTGCTTTAGGCACAGTTGTTTTAATCAACTCGTGCTCGAACAAAGAGTTAGCCATGTTTTGGAACATCGCTTTACGATGACTGCTTGTACGGCCTAATTTCACACCACTATTACGATGACGCATGGTGATAGTCCTACTTAATTAACGGCTACGATAGGCGAAACGATCGTCCATACGGAGACTAGCTGGTGGCCAGTTCTCTAAACGCATGCCGAGTTGTAAGCCTTTAGAAGCCAGAACATCTTTGATTTCAGTTAACGATTTTTTACCAAGGTTAGGAGTTTTTAACAACTCCACTTCAGTACGTTGAACCAAGTCACCGATGTAGTAAATATTTTCTGCTTTCAAACAGTTAGCAGAACGAACAGTAAGCTCTAGATCATCTACTGGACGAAGCAAGATTGGATCCACTTCTTCGCGAGGCTCTTGAGCAACAGGAGCTTGATCTTTCTGAAGATCAACAAAAATTGCAATTTGTTGTTGCAAGATTGTTGCCGCTTTACGGATTGCTTCTTCAGGATCAACTGTACCGTTAGTTTCAAGATCAATGATCAATTTATCAAGGTCAGTACGTTGTTCTACACGCGCGTTTTCCACGGTGTAAGACACACGTTTGATTGGGCTATAAGAAGCATCTAACTGTAAGCGACCCACAGGGCGAGTCTCGCCTTCTGGGAAACGTGAGTCAGAAGTTTCATAACCACGGCCTTGAGAAACTTTCAGGCGCATTTTTAAATTGCCTGAAGCACTTAAAGTGCCGATCAAATGCTCAGGGTTTACCACTTCAACATTATGAGGTAAACGAAGATCAGCCGCTGTTACATCGCCTGGACCTTGTTTTTCTAATGTCAAATATGCTTCGTTTTGATCGAACAGCTTAATCGACAATCCTTTTAGGTTCAGCAAGAGCTCGACGATGTCCTGCTGCAAGCCTTCTAAGGTACTGTACTCGTGCTCGACACCTTCTATCTCAACTTCTACCACAGCAGCGCCAGGTAAAGAAGATAATAGGATACGACGTAAAGCATTACCAAGAGTATGGCCAAAGCCACGCTCTAATGGTTCCAGAATAACTTTTGCCGAGGTCCCGCTAGCCGCTTCGACCTTGATCGCTTGCGGAGTTAGAAACTCATTTGCAGTACGCGTCATTATTGCTACCTCAAGGGATTATTTAGAATACAATTCTACAATCAAGCTTTCGTTGATTTCAGCAGGTAAATCAGAACGATCCGGTGCAGCTTTAAACGTACCTTCTAGTTTTGAATGGTCAACTTCCATCCAAGAAGGGATACCACGTTGAGCAGCCAATTCAATTGCGCTTTTAATACGTAATTGTTGTTTAGCACCTTCGTGAACCGCGATTACATCACCAGCTTTAACTTGGATAGACGCGATGTTAACACGACGACCATTCAAAGTAATGCTACGGTGAGATACAAGCTGACGAGCTTCTGCACGTGTAGAACCAAAACCCATGCGATAAACTACGTTATCAAGACGGCTTTCAAGCAATTTCAACAAGTTTTCACCTGTTGCGCCTTTCACACGAGCAGCTTCTTTATAGTAGTTACTAAATTGACGCTCTAACACACCGTACATACGACGTACTTTTTGTTTTTCACGTAATTGTAGTGAGTACTCAGATTGCTTAGCACGGCTTTGACCATGTTGGCCAGGAGCTTTAGCATGTTTTTTTGTCTTAACGTCAAACGGTTTAACGCCTGATTTAAGTTGCAGGTCTGTCCCTTCGCGGCGAGAGAGTTTGCATTTTGGACCAATATAACGAGCCATGAATGTTTCTCCTTACACGCGACGTTTTTTAGGTGGACGACAACCGTTGTGCGGGATTGGCGTCACATCGGTAATGCTGTTAATTTTATAACCCACTGCACCTAAAGCACGAACCGCAGACTCACGACCAGGACCAGGACCTTTTACAAGGACGTCCAAGTTTTTCAAACCGTAATCCAAAGCTGCTTTACCAGCAACTTCAGCAGCTACCTGAGCAGCAAACGGAGTTGATTTACGTGATCCACGGAAGCCTTGTCCACCAGAGGTAGCCCAAGCCAGTGCATTACCTTGACGATCGGTAATAGTCACAATGGTGTTATTAAAAGAAGCGTGAATGTGTGCAACACCTTCAGAGACGGTACGAGTGACCTTCTTGCGTGTGCGAGTATCTTTAGCCATCTTTTAGCTTCCAGAAATCTTATTTCTTAATAGGTTTGCGCGGACCTTTACGGGTACGTGCGTTAGTTTTGGTGCGTTGTCCACGGACAGGCAAGCTGCGACGATGACGAAGACCACGGTAGCAGCCTAAATCCATTAAACGTTTAATGTTCATGGAAATTTCGCGACGTAAATCACCTTCGGTTGGAACCTTGGTAATTTCTGCACGAATCGCATCAAGCTGAGCATCATCCAATTCACGGATCTTAGTAGTTGGTGCAATACCAGCAGCAGCTAAGATGTTCTTAGCAGTGTGGCGACCGATACCAAAAATATACGTGAGGGAGATAACAGCATGCTTGTTATCCGGAATGTTTACACCGGCAATACGAGCCATTCACTTTCTCCAAAAAGGCAGTAGAGATAATCAACCGCCCCACAAATATCTTGAGGGGCGGATAATAACCTAATTAGCCTACTGAAATCAACAGGTCTTGATCAGATTAACCTTGACGCTGCTTATGACGAGGTTCAGCGCTACAAATCACGCGGATAACCCCATTACGACGGATAACTTTACAGCTACCACAAATTTTTTTAACAGAAGCTTGTACTTTCATGATGAAACCTCAAGTGCGCTTATCCCTTAGGATGAGCAGTCGTTTTTCTCATTAACGTTTGATTGTCATACTGATGCGAAGTGAGATGAGCTTGTAGCTGTGCCATAAAGTCCATCACAACAACGACTACGATCAGCAAAGATGTACCACCCAAGTGGAATGGAATACCAAAAGAACTTTGCAGAATCATTGGCATCAAACAGATGACCGTAATATAAATTGCACCAATAAACGTCAAACGATTAAGAATATGATCTAAGTAACGAGCAGTTTGCTCACCTGGGCGAATACCAGGTACATAAGCTCCGCTGCGTTTCAAGTTCTCTGATACTTCTTTAGGACTGAACACAAGTGCAGTATAGAAATAACAGAAAAAGATAATTAACGCACCGAAGAGCACCAAATACAAAGGTTGTCCAGGCGATAATACCAATGCCAAATCTTGTAGGCTACGCTTTATGATTCCTGCATTTGGATCAGAACTACCCAACCATTGACCTAAACTTGCAGGGAACAGCAATAATGAACTCGCAAAAATTGCTGGAATAACCCCCGCCATATTCAATTTCAATGGCAAATGTGTCTGCTGTGCAGTAAATACGCGACGCCCTTGTTGCTTTTGAGCATAGTTAACCGGTATACGACGTTGTGCCTTTTCAATAAATACAATCGCAGCAAGAACTGCAACTGAAAGTAATGCAAATATAGCCAGACCAATTAAGCTTGATTGACCATTATCCACTGAAGTGAATGCTTGCATTACAATATTTGGCAAACCAGCAACGATACCTGCAAAAATGATCATGGAGATCCCATTACCAACACCACGTTCGGTAATTTGCTCTCCTAACCACATTAAGAACATGGTGCCTGCAACCAATGAAGTTACAGCAGGAATGTAAAAAGCCAGTCCTGAAGTCAAGGTTATTCCTTGGCTAATCAGACCAGCACACATACCTACACCTTGCACCAATGCAAGTAATAACGTGCCGTAACGCGTATATTGATTAATCTTACGCTTACCCTGCTCGCCTTCTTTCTTTAATGCTTCCAGCGAAGGAACCACTGTTGACATCAACTGCACAATAATCGATGCAGAGATATATGGCATGATCCCCAACGCAAGAATTGACATTCGCTCTAATGCCCCGCCAGAGAACATATTAAACAAACCTAAGAAAGTACCTTCATTAGCTTTGAAAAAACGTTCTAAAGCGACATTATCAATACCCGGCAGTGGAATATGTGCTCCTAGTCGAAAGACCAACAATGCGCCAACCAAAAACATTAATCGACGAATAATTTCACGATATTTCACATGAAATGGTTGGCCTTTCATCATGTTAACATGACCTGAAGAACTAGGAGACATAGACACTAGCGATTACTCCTCGACTTTACCGCCAGCAGCTTCTACAGCAGCTTTAGCGCCTTTAGTCAAAGCAACACCTTGTACAGTGAATGCACGAGTAATATCACCAGAAAGTACGATACGAGCACGAGTCATATCTTTACGTACAACATTGGCAGCTTTTAAAGTTTCAAGTGAAATGATATCACCTTCAACTTTAGCAAGCTCTGATAAACGTACTTCAGCAGTTTTTAAAGCAAGTTGGCTAGTGAAGCCGAATTTAGGTAAACGACGATATAACGCAGTTTGACCACCTTCGAAACCTGGACGTACGCCACCGCTCTTACGTGATTTTTGACCTTTGACACCACGGCCACCAGTCTTACCAACGCCAGAACCGATACCACGGCCTAGACGAAGGTTATCACGCTTAGCACCTTCTGCAGGTGCAATAGTATTTAAACGCAGAGTCATGGCTTATTCCTCTACACTAACCATATAGTAAACTTGGTTGATCATACCGCGGTTAGAAGGAGTATCAACTACTTCAACAGTGTGACCGATACGACGCAGACCTAAACCTTTAAGGCTAAGCTTGTGATTTTTCAAGCGGTGCGCAGAAGATTTAGTCTGGGTAACTTTAATCGTTTTCATGATTGATTACCCTTGAATTTGTTCTACAGACAAACCACGTTTCGCAGCGACTTTCTCTGGAGAAGTCATATCACGCAAACCTTTGAAAGTTGCGTTTACTACGTTAGCAGCATTTGTAGAACCATAGCATTTTGTCAATACGTTATGTACACCAACAGCTTCTAGAACTGCACGCATAGCGCCACCAGCAATTACACCAGTACCTTCAGAAGCAGGTTGCATGTAAACGCGGCTTGCACCGTGACGAGCATTAATAGGGTGTTGTACAGTACCGTTAACAAGCTCAACAGTAATCATGTTACGACGTGCAGCTTCAAGTGCTTTAGAAATAGCAGCTGGAACTTCACGTGCTTTACCACGACCAAAACCTACGCGACCATTACCATCACCCACAACAGTTAATGCTGTGAAAGAGAAGATACGACCACCCTTAACAACTTTGGCTACACGATCAACGGCAACCAGCTTTTCAACAAGACCTTCGTTTTGTTCAACTTTAGCCATGATTAGAACTCCAAGCCGTTTTCACGGGCAGCATCAGCCAAGGCTTTGATACGACCATGATATTTGAAACCAGAACGGTCAAATGCAACTTTAGTAACGCCAGCTGCTTTAGCACGTTCTGCAATTAAAGCACCTACTTTAGTCGCTGCATCAACGTTACCAGTTGTACCAGCACGCAAAGTAGCATCTAAAGTTGAAGCTTGAGCTAAAACTTTGCCACCATCTGCTGAGATAACTTGAGCATAGATGTGACGCGGTGTGCGGTTTACACACAAGCGAGTCGCACCCAATGCACGAATGTGCAAGCGTGTGCTTTTCGCACGACGCAAACGGGATTGTTTCTTTTCGTTCATAAGAACCTCGCGCCTTATTTCTTCTTAGCTTCTTTACGAAGTACAACTTCGTCAGAATAACGAACACCTTTACCTTTATAAGGCTCTGGTGGACGGTAACCACGGATGTCTGCAGCAACTTGACCCAAAGCAGCTTTATCAGCTGATTTAAGAATGATTTCAGTTGCAGTAGGAGTTTCAGCAGTTACACCTTCAGGAAGCGTATAATCGATCGGGTGAGAGAAACCAAGGTTAAGGTTAACAACGTTACCTTTAACCGCAGCTTTATAACCAACACCGATAAGTTGTAACTTACGTTCGAAACCTTCGCTAACACCTTTTACAAGGTTGTTAAGCACAGCGCGAGCAGTACCAGCTTGCATCCAAGCGTCTTTCGACTCAGCTTTAGGAGCAATTTGAAGTTGACCTTCTTCCTGTTTTAGCTCGACCAGCGCATGCAGGTTGAAAGACAATGTACCTTTGCTGCCTTTCACTTCGACCTGCCGGCCGTTCTGAGTAACTGTTACACCGTTAGGTACAGTTACTGGGGCTTTAGCCACACGAGACATGAGGAATCACCTATTAAGAAACAAAAGCAATAACTTCACCACCGATGCCCGCAGCACGTGCAGCGCGATCAGTCATGATGCCTTTGCTTGTAGAAACAATTGCAATACCTAAACCTTGCTTAACGCTAGGAAGTGCATCTTTACCGCGATACTGACGTAGACCTGGACGGCTTACGCGTTTCACAGTTTCGATAACTGGTTTGCCTTCAAAATATTTTAACGTAATGGTTAAAGTTGCTTTGCCTTCAGCATCTGCAACTTCTACGTTTGAAATATAACCTTCTTGTTGAAGTACGTTTGCAATTGCAACCTTCAACTTAGAATTTGGCATAGAAACAGTTTGTTTCTTTGCCATTTGTGCGTTACGAACACGGGTTAACATGTCGGCAACGGTATCTTGCATACTCATTTATAGTGCTCCTTACCAGCTTGCCTTAACAACGCCCGGTACATCACCTTGCATTACTGTGTCACGTAATTTGTTACGGCTTAAACCGAACTTACGGAAGTAACCATGAGGACGACCAGTTAAACCACAACGGTTACGTAGACGTACTGGAGACGCATTACGTGGTAATGCCTGTAACTTCATCATCGCATCGAAACGTTCTTCGTCGCTCGCATTTACATTTGCAATCGTCGCTTTTAATTCAGCACGTTTTGCAGCAAATTTAGCAACTGTTTTTTCGCGTTTCAATTCGCGATTAATCATACCTTTCTTAGCCATATCGACCTCTTATTTGAACGGGAAGCCGAATGCACGCATAAGCGCACGGCCTTCGTCATCGGTGCGAGCAGTCGTAGTGATGGTAATATCCATACCACGAATACGATCAATCTTATCGAAATCGATTTCAGGGAACATGATTTGTTCCTTCAAACCCATCGAATAGTTACCACGACCATCAAATGATTTCGCAGAAAAACCGCGGAAGTCACGAATACGAGGGATCGCGATAGAGATCAAACGGTCTAAGAATTCGTACATTTGTTCGCCGCGTAAAGTAACTTTACAACCAATCGGCCAACCATCACGGATTTTGAAACCAGCGATTGATTTGCGAGCGAGTGTAAGAACTGGTTTTTGACCAGCAATCGCTTGCATATCAGAAAGAGCGCCATCTAACAATTTCTTGTCAGCTGATGCTGCACCAACACCCATGTTAATGGTGATTTTAGTGATGCGAGGAATCTCCATCACATTTTTAACGCCCAATTGCTCTTGTAACTGAGCTTTAAGTACGTCGTTGTAACGTGTTTTAAGTCTGGCCATTGCCTATTTCAACCTTTTACTTCGCTACCGCCACTGATTCACCGTTAGATTTGTAAACGCGAGTTTTCACGCCTTCAATCGTTTGGTAACCAACACGGTCAGCCTTTTGGGTTGTAGCATTAAAAATTGCCACGTTTGAGATATGAAGCTCAGCTTCTTGAGTTACGATGCCGCCTTCAGCGCCAGTAGCTCGGTTAGGCTTTTGATGCTTCTTCACCAAGTTAAGGCCTTCAACCTTAACGCGGTCATTAGAAACTGACAATACAGTACCCTGTTTGCCTTTTTCTTTACCTGCGATCACGATTACTTGATCGCCTTTTTTAATCTTAGCCATGAGTGCCTCTTATAGAACTTCAGGAGCCAATGAAATGATTTTCATGAACTGTTCAGTACGAAGTTCACGAGTCACTGGTCCGAAAATACGAGTTGCAATCGGCGCTTTGTTGTTGTTCAAAATAACAGCAGCATTGTCATCAAAACGAATGATAGAACCATCCGGACGACGTACACCAAATTTTGTACGTACAACTACAGCATTCATCACGTCACCTTTTTTAACACGTGCGCGTGGAATAGCTTCTTTTACAGTAACTTTAATAATGTCGCCAACAGAAGCATAACGACGATGTGAACCACCAAGTACTTTAATACATTGTACGCGGCGAGCACCACTGTTGTCTGCTACGTCGAGCATACTTTCGGTTTGAATCATTGCCCTACTCCAAAACCGAGCATCACCGGTCACATTTCGAAAGGCTCAAAGAGTACTCGAAATTGACCGATGATGCAACAAGAACGTCTAATTACTCAGCAGCTGCTTCAATCACTTCAACTAAAGTCCAAGACTTAGTTTTAGAAATTGGGCGGCTTTCTTTAATGGTCACTACGTCGCCAGTTTTAGCAACATTGTTCTCATCATGAGCGTGTAATTTAGTTGAACGGCGGATTGATTTGCCATACAACGGGTGTTGAACGCGGCGTTCAATAAGCACAACAATAGACTTGTCCATTTTGTCGCTTACAACTTTACCGGTTAACGTGCGAACTGTTTGTTCACTCATTGTCCGTTCCCCTGTTTTTCGGTAAGGAGTGTCTTGATACGAGCAATAGTCTTACGAGTAAGTGCAACTTCGTGCGATTTACCCAATTGACCAGTTGCCTTAGCCATACGAAGACGGAATTGGTTAAGCTGTTGCTCATCAAGCAAAGCTGTCAACTCTTCTACCGATTTTTCACGTAGATCTTTAGTTTTCATTACATTACCGTCCGAGTCACGATAGTGGTTTTAAACGGAAGTTTAGCAGCTGCAAGCGTAAATGCTTCACGAGCCAATTCTTCGTTAACACCATCAATTTCGTACAAGACTTTACCTGGTTTGATTTGGCAAACCCAGTATTCCACAGAACCTTTACCTTTACCCATACGAACTTCTAATGGTTTTTCAGTAATTGGCTTGTCCGGGAAAACACGGATAAAGATCTTACCACCACGTTTAATACGACGGCTGATTGTACGACGCGCAGCTTCAATTTGACGCGCAGTCATTTGACCACGTTCAATAGATTTAAGTGCGATAGTACCGAAAGATACTGTGCTACCACGGTGTGCTAGACCAGTGTTACGGCCTTTTTGCACTTTGCGGAATTTAGTACGTTTAGGTTGCAACATGGATTATTCTCCTTTTTCAGCAGAACGATCATTGCGACGACCACGACGCTCTTGACCTTCACCACGACCGCGACCGCGTTTAGCTGGACGTTCTTCAGCAGGAGCAGGGTTCATGACTTGTTTCATGCCACCTAAGATCTCACCACGGAAAATCCAAACTTTAACACCAATCGTACCGTAAGTCGTTTCAGCACGCATAGTTGAGTAGTCGATGTCTGCACGAAGCGTATGCAAAGGTACACGACCTTCACGATACCACTCAGTACGAGCAATCTCAGCACCACCTAAACGACCAGAAACTTCAACTTTGATACCTTTAGCACCAGCACGCATCGTGTTTTGAACCGCACGCTTCATAGCACGACGGAACATTACACGTTTCTCTAATTGAGAAGCGATTGCTTCAGCAACTAAACGAGCGTCTAAGTCTGGGCGATCGATTTCGTTGATGCTTACTTGCGCAGGAACACCCATAATAGATGTTAATTCGCGTTGTAATTTTTCAATGTCTTCGCCTTTTTTACCGATTACGATACCAGGACGAGCAGTGCTAATCGTAATTTTAGCAGCGCCTGTTGGACGTTCGATAAGAATATTGCTTACCATTGCGTTCTTAAGTTTTTTAGTTAAAAACTCACGAACTTGCAAATCTTTAAGCAAGTATTCAGCGTATTGTTTCGGATTCGCATACCAGTTAGCGTTATGACGTTTCACAACACCTAGGCGGATACCGATTGGATGAACCTTCTGACCCATATCAAACCCCTACCTTAACGGTGATGTGACAAGTACGCTTAGTAATACGATCTGCACGGCCTTTAGCACGTGGCATAATACGTTTCAGGCTGATGCCTTCGTCAACGTAAATCGTAGATACTGTAAGGTCGTCTACATCTAAACTGTTATTATGTTCAGCGTTTGCAATCGCAGATTCCAACGCTTTTTTAACTAAAACTGCAGCTTTTTTGTTGCTGAAGTTCAAGATATTTAAAGCGTGAGCAACAGATTTGCCACGGATCAGATCTGCAACCAAACGTGCTTTTTGTGCCGAGATAGCGGCACCGCGTAATTTAGCAGTAACTTCCATCATCGCACCTTAACGTTTAGATTTCTTGTCAACACCGTGACCACGATAGGTACGAGTTGGCGCGAATTCACCGAGTTTATGACCAACCATGTGTTCAGATACGATCACTGGAACATGGTTACGACCATTATGAACAGAAATTGTTAAACCAACAAAATCTGGGAGAATCATCGAACGACGCGACCAAGTTTTGATCGGCTTGCGAGAGTTACTCGCTACAGCCGCTTCAACCTTAGCGAACAAGTGCGCATCGACGAATGGGCCTTTTTTCAGAGAACGAGGCATTGTCAGATTCCTTTACTTGTTACTTAACGCGACGGTCGCGAATAATCATCTTAGTCGTACGCTTGTTGGTACGTGTCTTGTACCCTTTAGCTTTTTGACCCCATGGGCTTACAGGTTGAATACCCTTGTTACGCCCTTCACCACCACCGTGTGGATGGTCAACCGGGTTCATCGCCATACCACGAACGGTAGGACGAACACCACGCCAGCGTGATGCACCAGCTTTACCTAGTGAACGAAGGTTGCTTTCTGAGTTAGAAACTTCACCCAAAACAGCACGGCATTCAACGTGAATTTTACGCATTTCACCAGAACGTAAACGAACGATAGCGTAAGAACCGTCACGACCCAACAACTGAACAGAAGTACCAGCTGAACGAGCTAATTGCGCGCCTTTACCGATTTTAAGTTCGATGTTGTGAAGAGTAGAACCGATAGGCATGTTGCGAAGTGGCAAGCAGTTACCTGGACGAATTGGAGCATCGTTACCAGATTGTACTTTATCACCAGCACGCAAACCTTTAGGCGCAATGATGTAACGACGTTCACCGTCAGCATACTTTAACAAAGCAATATGCGCTGTACGGTTAGGATCGTATTCAATACGTTCAACTACAGCTGGAATGCCGTCTTTGTTACGCTTGAAGTCAACGATACGGTAGTGTTGTTTATGACCACCACCAACGTGACGAGTTGTAATGTGACCGTTGTTGTTACGACCACCAGTACGTTTTTTAGCTTCAACCAACGGAGCATAAGGCGCGCCTTTGTGAAGATGGTCGTGAACGACTTTCTCTACAAAGCGACGTCCTGGTGACGTTGGCTTACATTTTTGAATAGGCATAATTCTCGTCCTTATTCCGCTGCGCTTTCAGCGGTATCGCCCAAGTCAGCCATTTCAACATCTTGGCCAGCTTTCAGGGTGACGTATGCTTTTTTAACATCAGAACGACGTCCTAATGTTTTACCAAAGCGTTTAGTCTTACCTTTAGTGATCGTTGTGTTAACTTTAACAACTTGAACACCAAAGAGTTGTTCCACTGCTTTTTTGATTTCAAGCTTGTTTGCATCAAGTGCAACTTTAAAAACTTGAACACCAGCAGTTTCACCTAAAACTTGTGCTTTTTCTGAGAATACAGGTCCTTGTAGGACTTGATAGATACGTTCGTTGTTCATCCGAGTTCTACCTCAATTTTCTTAGCAGCAGCTACAGACATAACAACTTTGTCGAACGCGATCAAGCTAACAGGATCGATTGCAGCAGCATCAACCACATCAACGTGTGGAATGTTACGTGCAGCAAGATACAAGTTCTCATCAACAGCATCAGTAACGATCAATGCACGAGTAGCATTCAAGTCGTTAAGTTTTGCAAGCAACTCTTTAGTTTTTGGAGCTGCAACAGCAAACTCTTCAACTAAAACCAAGCGATCTTGACGAACAAGTTCAGCCAGGATGCATTGCATAGCACCGCGATACATTTTACGGTTTACTTTTTGAGACCAGTCTTGTGGACGAGCAGCAAAAGTTTTACCACCGCCAACCCAGATTGGGCTACGAATAGAACCAGCACGAGCGCGGCCAGTACCTTTTTGACGGAATGGTTTTTTACCACCGCCAGAAACGTCTGCACGTGATTTTTGAGCTTTAGAACCTTGACGACCACCAGCTAAGTAAGCTGTAACAACTTGGTGTACAAGAGCTTCATTAAATTCACGACCGAACGCAACTTCTGATAATTCAACAGCAGAGCCGGAAACAGTATTTAAATTCACGTTATTTCCCCTCAGGCCTTGATCGTAGGACGAACAGTTACGTCGCCACCAGTAGCACCAGGAACCGCGCCTTTCACAACAAGAACTGAACGTTCAGCGTCGATAGCAACGATTTCAAGACCCTGTGTAGTTACGCGTTCAGCACCTAAATGGCCAGCCATTTTTTTGCCTTTGAACACGCGACCAGGAGTCTGGTTTTGACCTGTAGAACCTAGAACACGGTGAGAAACAGAGTTACCGTGAGTAGCGTCTTGAGTACGGAAGTTCCAACGCTTAACACCACCTTGGAAACCTTTACCTTTAGACTGACCAGTTACGTCAACGATTTGACCAACTGTAAACAGATCTACACCGATAGTAGCGCCAACTTCACGACCTTCAAGCTCAGCTTCTGAAACGCGGAATTCTTGAACCAGACGACCAGCAGCAACACCAGCTTTCGCAAAGTGACCTTTCTGAGCGTTAGTTACGCGAGATTCGCGACGTTCACCAGTAGTGATTTGAATCGCTTGATAACCATCAGTTTCAAGCGTTTTGATTTGAGTGATGCGGTTAGGATCAACCTCAATCACTGTTACAGGTACAGAAACACCAGCATCTGTAAAGATACGTGTCATACCGCACTTGCGACCGACTAAACCAATAGCCATGTGCATAAACCTCTAAAAAAGCGGCCTAATTAACTTAGAGTGTTAATTAACCCGAAAGCCTTAACCCAAAGCGATCTGAACATCAACACCAGCTGCAAGATCTAACTTCATCAATGCATCAACAGTTTTATCTGTAGGTTGAACGATGTCGATCAAACGCTTGTAAGTGCGGATCTCGTATTGGTCACGCGCATCTTTGTTAACGTGTGGTGATGTTAAAACGTTGAAACGTTCGATGCGAGTAGGCATCGGGATTGGACCACAAACTTGTGCGCCAGTACGTTTTGCTGTTTCTACGATCTCTTGAGCCGACTGATCAATTAAACGGTGATCAAAAGACTTAAGACGGATACGAATTCTCTGGTTAGACATACCAGTTAACTCCAAGCCAAATATATAAAGAATCACTCTTGACGCATCTCACCCCACTTTAATGAGGGCAAGTGTCAAGAGCAGTGAAATATCACTAAGGTCATGATCGATGCCACGACTGTCACGATGTTAACTACTTTATTCGTAGCCAACCCCCCTTTCATCAAAGGGTCGCCCATTATAGCGATTGTTTAACGCTTAAGCAAATCTCTTTTTAACTTTTTCCTCTTTTTTTACGTTTATCTATTGAGTCTCTTGTTTAAAAATAAGTCAGCATGAGGTTTTTTGTAAAACGTACTCTATAGCTTGGTTTAGTATCTGATTTCCTTTAATAAAGTCACTTTTAGGCATACTTTTTAATTGACGTTCAGTTTGTACATATTGACCGGAAAAATGCTCTAATTCTTCATCATTTTCTAAAAATAGTTGTAGCACTTCGGGAGTTATTTCAGGATGGAATTGAAATCCCAAGACATTTTTTCCAATTTGATACATTTGATTGCGACAGACATCATTTTCAGCCAGATGAATAGCACCTTTCGGGATTTCAAAGGTTTCACTATGCCATTGCATCACCTTAAATTGTTCTGGCAACTCAAAGCACTGTTCAGGTACATGCTTCACCTTGCGTACCTCCGTCAAACCTAACTCCTGCTGTTCATTACGCCTGACCGCCGCCCCCAAAGCATTGGCGATCAGTTGCCCACCTAAACACAGACCAATCGCAGGTTTCCCCATAGACAGATAACGTCTGATCCAGCGCTTTTCCACTTTCAACCACGGATAATTTGCTTCATCGTTCACACTCATTGCCCCACCCATAATGATGAGCAAATCTACATCTTCCACTTGCGGTAAAGCTTCGATGTCGAGCGGTCGATCTACAGGTAAAGCGAAAAATTCAGTTGCGGTAATTTTAGCGTGGTGCTGTTTTAAAAACGGATAACAACTGCCGAACCCTTCGCCAGCAATATGCTGAAAATAATGTACTTTTAAATGCGACTTCATGCCCCTCGCCTATTGTTCTAGCTTTGTTATAGGTTTAGCAAGAATGAAGCCAACTTTATATGTGCATTAACCTTTCTATACATTTCGGCATTTATATAGCCTATTCCGCGTGTTTCTCTTAAGCTAAGGTTAATTTTGATACGACTTAGAGCAACACCTTGAAAAAAAACGCGCAAACAGCACTGATTCATGCACCACGAAAGGCCCCACAATATATTTCTACGGTTCAACCTCCCCTGTTTCGTGCATCGACCATTATTTTTGAGAACACCGATGCACTGTTTAATCGCCACTGGACTGATGACTATGACTATAGTTATGGCACCCACGGCACGCCTACAACTTTTACGTTAGGCGACAATATTGCCCAGATCGAAGGCGGAGAATATTGTTTGCTGGCACCGAGCGGTTTATCCGCCATTAATCTGGTGAATTCATGTTTTCTTGCTCAGGGTGATGAAGTCTGGGTGGCAGACAACATTTATGGGCCAAATATGGAACATCTGCGTAATCTGCAAACGCGTTATGGTATTAGCGTTAGAGTCTATAACCCGATTGATGCGGAGACTTTCCAGCCCACCGATCGAGCCAAACTCATCTGGTTAGAAGCAGCAGGTTCCGTGACGCTGGAATTTCCCGACCTGATCAATCTGGTGAAAAAAGCCAAAGCGCACAACATCCTGACAGCACTCGACAATACCTGGGGTGCAGGCCTGGCTTTTAATGCCTTTGATTTTAGCGATGAGCATTTGGCAGTGGATATGACCGTGCATGCGCTGACCAAATATCCAAGTGGTGGCGGTGACATCTTGATGGGTTCTGTCGTGACCCGTGATCAAAAGCTGCATCACCAGTTATTCCGGATGCATGCCATTCAGGGGATTAGCGTATCGGGCGACGATGTGGCACAGATCCAACGCAGTCTGGCTTCAATGCAAGTGCGCTATCAACACCAGTCTGAAAGCTGCCTGACACTGCTGCACTGGCTCAAACAGCAACCAGAATTTGTCCAAGTGCTGCATCCTGCCGATGCAGAATCTGCAGGACATCTGCATTGGAAAGAAATTTGCACAGATGCACAGAGTGCAGGTCTGGTCAGCGTGATTTTCAAACCTGAATACACCCTGGCAGATATCCGCAGATTCTGCGATGCATTGGAACTGTTTAAGCTGGGCTTTAGCTGGGGCGGACCGGTCAGTCTGGCCATGCTGTATAACCTGAAAGATATGCGCGTTTTAGAACACACACATTTACAACAAGGTTTACTGGTTCGTTTTTGCATAGGACTGGAACATCCGGCAGATTTAATTCAAGATATAGAAAACGCATTAAAACAGTTGCCTGCACGACAACATGAATAAAATAAAATAGGAAAAAATATGGGTACACCACTCGTTATTGCCAAGAAAACCACCAACACTCAACAAGAGATTGTTTTACATTCACAGTTTGCCAACCGTCATGGCCTGATTGCCGGTGCAACGGGGACCGGAAAAACCGTCACCTTAAAAGTATTGGCAGAGAATTTTTCCCGCATTGGTGTGCCCGTATTTCTCGCCGATGCCAAAGGCGATGTTTCCAGCCTGGCCAAAGCAGGTGAAAGCAATCCAAAGTTTGATGAACGCATCAAAAGCCTGCATATTGAGTCCATCCCCTTTGCCGCATCTCCTGTAGTATTTTGGGATTTGTTCGGCGAGCAAGGCCATCCGATTCGCAGCACAGTTTCTGAAATTGGACCGCTGTTACTGGCACAAATCCTGAACTTGAATGACACCCAGGAAGGGGTACTTTCAGCAGTGTTCCGCATTGCCGATGATCAGGGCTTATTGCTGATTGACTTTAAAGACTTAAAGTCCATGCTGACTTATGTCAGTGAACATGCCGCCGAATTCAAGGCGGAATATGGCAATCTGTCTCCCGCAAGTTTAGGCGCCATTCAGCGCAATTTACTGGCACTGGCCGATCAGGGCGGTGACAAGTTCTTTGGTGAACCTGCACTCGACATCATGGATTTTATTCAGACTGACAGCCAGGGACGCGGCAACATCAATGTGCTGGCTGCCGATAAACTGATGAATACCCCCAAGCTGTACGCCACCTTTTTGCTCTGGATGCTGTCTGAACTGTTTGAACAGCTGCCTGAAGTGGGCGATCTGGACAAACCAAAACTGGTGTTCTTCTTTGATGAAGCACATTTGCTGTTTGACAATGCCAGTCCGGCGCTACAGGAAAAAATTGAACATGTGGTACGATTAATTCGCTCCAAAGGTGTGGGGATATACTTTGTCACGCAAAATCCGCTGGATTTACCAGAAAGCGTACTGGGTCAGCTCGGCAACCGGGTGCAGCATGCCCTACGCGCCTTTACCCCTAAGGACCAAAAAGCCGTCAAGACCGCTGCCGATACTTTTCGCGCCAATCCTGAATTTAAAGTGGATCAGGCCATTACCGAACTGGGGGTCGGTGAAGCCCTGATTAGCTGTCTGGATGAGCAAGGCACACCGCAAATGGTCGAGCGCGGCTGGGTAATGCCTCCCTACTCTTCCTTTAGCCCGATTAGTGCTGAAGAACGTCTAGCCTGTATGAATCAAAGCGTAATTGCGGGCGTGTATGAAAAGCAATTGGACCGTGAAAGTGCCTTTGAAATGCTGCAAAACAAAGTCGCTGAACGGCAACAGCAAGCCCTTCAGGCAGAACAAGAAAAAGCAGCAGCGAAAGAAAAGGAAGCTTTAGAAAAACAGCAAGCCAAGGAAGCGGAAGTATTGGCCAGACAGCAAGCACGTGAACAAGAACGCTTGGCACGCGAGCAACAAAAAGAGGCTGAACGCGTAGCCAAACAACGTGAAAAACTCACCCAGGATATTGTGGGAACTTTTGCCAAAAGTGCTGCACGCAGCCTGGGGGGCAGCACCGGACAGAAAATCGTGCGGGGTTTACTGGGTTCACTATTTGGTAAACGATAATTCAATAATCTGATCAATTATTAAGAAATTATGGGATATTTTTATATTCCATAATTTTTTTATGGTTTTGTTGATTCTCCCTATTGTCAAAGCATCCTATAAAATGTATTTTAAATACATCTTATAAATAACCGCCATGAGAGATCAAACATGACTCCGCAGCAAATTGACCTAGTAAAAGCAACAGTTCCTGTACTTCGCGAAAATGGCGTAGCCCTGACTGGTTATTTTTATAACCGAATGCTGGGCAATAATCCAGATCTAAAAGAAACTTTTAATATGGGGCATCAGCGCAGTGGTGCACAGGCACAAGCCTTGGCAGGCGCAGTGTTGGCTTATGCTGAAAACATTGAAGATCCTTCCGTGTTGTTGCCTGTGGTTGAGTTAATCGCGCACAAACACGTTAGCCTGAATATTCAAGCACCTGACTATAATATTGTTGGTGAAAACCTGCTCCATTCAATCAGTGAAGTGTTAAGCATTTCAATGGACGATCCACTGATTGGTGCCTGGGCAGCAGCGTATGGTCAACTGGCAGACCTGTTCATCAGCACCGAAAAAGCCATTTACGATCAGCATCAGCAAACCAAAGGCAGCTGGTTAGGCTGGCGTAACTTCAAGATTGCCAAGAAAGTAGTTGAAAGCGATGAAATCACGTCTTTCTATCTGCAACCTGTCGATGGCGGTGCATTGCCGAAATACGAAGCGGGCCAATATATTTCAGTACGTGTTTTCGTTGAAGAACTTGGCTTGAAACAACCTCGTCAATATACGCTTTCAACTAGCCCTCAAGCGGACTATTTACGTATCTCGGTAAAACGTGAAGACCAAAAAGGCGACATGGTTCCAGGTTGGGTATCGAATACTTTACATAGCCTGCCAGAAGGTTCAGAAATTGAAGTTTCAGCACCAACAGGTAATTTTTACCTGATTGACCCAAATAAACGTAATGTGTTTATCAGTGGCGGTGTAGGCCTGACTCCAATGATTGCCATGCTGAATCAGCTGGTGACGCTGGATATGCCACAACCTGTGACATTCATCCATGCCTGCCGTAGCAAACAAGTGCATGCAATGCATCAGCACATTCAGGACTTAAAAGCAAAATATCCACGCCTCAGCACATTTACCGCTTATGAATTCCCACATCCAGGCGATAAATTAGGTGAAGATTATGATGTTGCCGGTCGCCTGGACTTAAGCAGCATGGATAGCGCATTGTTACCTGTCAATGCCGACTACTATCTCTGCGGCCCAATGCCATTTATGGCTGAACAGCAAAAGGCGCTGGTTGCTCGCGGCATTCCTGCTGAAAATATTCACAGTGAAGCGTTTGGTACAGGTGGCGTTAAGCACTAACCCGCTGGGTCAGCATAAAATAAAGAGAGGGTTAGTCTGGTTATGCTAGACTAACCCTAATTTTTTACTTAAAAACATCAGTATTATCATGCAACTGAATAAATTCACTGACTATGCCTTGCGTATTTTAATCTATATCGCCCAACCGCGAGATATGCCTTATACCATTGCAGAAATTGCTCAGGACCTGCATGTATCCAAAAACCATTTGGTGAAAATTGTGCACTTTATGGGCAAACAGAACTGGCTGATTACTACACGTGGCAAAGGTGGCGGTATTGCGCTCAACCCCGAAGCGCTTGAAATGCCCCTCGGTCAAATCGTGCGGATCCTGCAAGGTGAAAACCAGATTGTCGAATGCAATACCCCTCCTTGCGTACTGCGTCCTCAATGCGGTCTAAAAGGCATTCTTGATCTGGCACTGGAACAGTTTTATCTTAGTCTGGATCAATACACCCTGGCTCAGGTTTTAAATAACTCTCCTGCGGCCAAGTACACCACCCAATCCCCGATCCAGATGATCAATCTTTAATTCCTGCGCTTGCAAAGTTCGCTTGACCGAACGACTTCCTTTATAATGTTCGCTTGTAGATCATTTATTGAAGTTGAGTTATGCATCACAGCAGAGGAAAATCCAAAAACAGTAAGACAGCCCATGCGCCTAAGCAAAAGATCAGCTATGAGAAAAAAGTTGATCCTGCCATTACTGAGTACTCTGTTCGCGCGTTGAACTGGTTGCGTAAAGCCGAATTCTTGATGAGTGCGCCAAAGCTGAGCCTGTGTGTTGAAGATACCGGTTATGAAGTTGCTTTTGCCGGACGTTCCAATGCCGGTAAATCTAGCGCCATTAATGCCTTAACCAACCAGAAGCAGCTGGCACGTGCCTCTAAAAAGCCGGGCCGTACCCAAATGATCAACTTTTTCAGCCTGGGTAATCCAGAACAGCGTCTGGTCGATTTGCCAGGTTATGGTTATGCAGCCGTACCGGAAGCGATGAAAATTGTCTGGCAAAAAGAACTGGAAAATTACCTGATTCACCGTAAAAGCCTGCAGGGCTTGGTATTGCTGATGGATATTCGCCATCCACTACAACATTTTGACGTGATGATGCTGGAATGGGCCTATTCACGTAAATTGTTCGTACATGTATTGCTGACCAAATCAGACAAACTGAATCGTGGACCGGCATCGAAAGCCTTGCAGGAAGTGAAAGCGGCATTGAAAAAGATGAAGCTGGATTTCTCCATTCAGTTGTTCTCGTCACTTAACAAGCAAGGCCTGGAAGAGCTGGCCAGTGTCATGGGTGGCCGATTGAACTTCACCCTTGAGCAATCCACACAATTTGATCTGGACAGCATTCCTGAAGCGAGCCTTGGTGATCTGGATGAACCACTCGAATCTTTAGATGTTGTAGAAGAAGAGTGTGAAACTGAAATTGCCGAAGATGCCACCGATGCAAGCCGACAAGCTGATTGATCGGGTCTGATTGAGCTAGACTGTCCGACAAAAATCATCATCAATTGATATTTCCGTGTCCCGTATTGCTAATCACAATGCGGGACATTTTTTTCATACTGGCCTTAAGCTCAAGTGCAGCACTGCACGCCAAAACAATAAGGACAGCATGATGAAACTTCTCTCCCGTTTAAAAAACTCCAAACTCGGCTCATCAATTGCCTATCACATTCATCCACGTAAAGTAAAATTCGAGTGGCAGGACACCCCGATTGACTGGATTCCAAATCAACCCTATGTCAGCTATTTTATTAATGAAATCAACATGATTTTGCCTGCTGGCGAATTCTGGTTCTGTCGTTTATACAACAAGGTTTTGCCACAAATTCAGGATGAAAAGCTGAAACAGGATGTACAGGCCTTTATCCGTCAGGAAGCCATGCATGCCCAGGCCCATAATTCGGCCAACAAAGAATATCTTACTGTGCGCAACATTGATATCCAGCGCAATCTGGATGTGATGGATTTCCTGTTCAGTCAACTTCTTGCCGATCAGCCTTTGGGTGTAAAAGTACCTAAATTGCATGAACATCAATGGGATTTATTCCGCCTTGGCATTATTGCCACGGTAGAGCACATGACCTGCGTACTGGGGAAATATGCCCTGTACAACCAGGAATGGGAAAAGCTGGGGGCTGACCCTGCCATGCTGGATCTGATTAAATGGCACGGCGCAGAAGAAATTGAACACCGTACTGTCGCCTTTGATTTGTATCGTCATCTAGGGGGCAGTTATATTGCCCGCTATTATTTAAGCATCATTGTAATTGTGGCAGTGATTGGCTTGTGGGTCGATGGCACGGCGCATCTGCTCAAGCAGGATCCACGCTTTCAGTCTATCCGTCCTGCCGTTTACAAACCGTGGATCTGGCGCGAATGGTATGCCATTGCCCAGCGTGACAACAATTTAATGCCTAGTCCCTTCTGGCTGGTTTCGCAACAACTGGGTTATCTGATGCCGTGGTACGATCCACTGCACGAAGCCAAAACTGAAGATGCCATTGCTTACCTGAATCGCTCCCCTGCGGCCAAACGTGCAGCCAAACTGAAAGTGGCCTAATCTTTTTTATCATTCATTTGATAATTAAATACATGTATACAATTTAACCACAACAGGGCTTTATGCCCTGCTTTTTATTTGTTTTAAGATAAAAGTCGAGGAAAACAACAACAAGGATCATTTTATGCAAGCACGGATTTCAGTCATTACACTGGGGGTGCGCGACCAGGAAGCATCTTTGCATTTTTATCGCGAAGGCTTGGGCTTACACTGTGAAGGAATTATAGGGCAGGAATTTGAATATGGTGCGGTGGCCTTTATTGAACTGCAGTCAGGTCTGAAACTGGCTTTATGGCCGCAAAGCAGCATTCAACAGGATACCGGGCTAGAACTTATGCCAATGTGTGCCTCTCAAATGACGTTGGGGCAAAATGTCTATAGTCCGCTGGAAGTGGATCAGGTCATGGCTCAAGCAGCACATGCCGGTGCCAAAATCATTAAACCCGCACAAGCCACTTTTTACGGGGGTTATGCGGGTTATTTTCAAGACCCGGATGGTCATGTCTGGGAAATCGTGTTTAATCCCAGCTGGGAAATGGATTAGGACACTTCCGGTTCACGGCTATAACGATCCACCACCACGCTAATCATCATATCGCCCTGAACATTGACCACGGTCCGTACAGTATCCAGCAGACGGTCAATCGGCAGCAAGATTGCAATGGCTTCTGCCGGCAACCCGACCGATTGCAGCACCATAATCATGGTCACCATACCGGCACTTGGAATACCCGGCGCACCCAGCGAGGCAATCATGGCGGTTGCACAGACCACCAGTTGCTGGCCCAAACTTAAGTCCAGCCCCATCAGGTTGGCAATAAAAAGTGCTGCCGCAGCTTCATACAGCGCCGTGCCATCCATGTTCAGCTGAGTGCCCAAAGGAATGACAAAGCCTGCGGTTTGTGGACGTACCTTTAAATTTTCCTGCGCGCATTTCATCGACAGTGGCATGGTAGCCGAACTGGAACTGGTGGCAAATGCGGTAATCAGCGCAGCGCGTGTACCTTTAAAGAAAGTGATCGGACTCATCTTGCCAAAAATCCATAGCAACAAAGGCAATACTACTGCACCATGGAAAATGGTCGTTCCGGTCACCACGGCAGCAAACTCGGCCAGACGGCTTAATACGGAAATGTCTTCAGTTGAAATCAGTTTTGCCAGTAAGGCAAAAATACCAAGCGGTGCCAGCTTCATCACCCAGCTAATCATCAGCATCATGATGTCAAAAAATTGCAGGCTTAACTTGCGTACACTGCGGAAATTATCTCCGCCTTTGACCAGAGCCACGCCAATAAACAGGGCAAATACTACTACCGCCAGCACATTGCCTTCAGCAAAGGCTTTAAAGGGATTAATCAGGGTATTTTGAATAAAATTGGTGAAGAAGGACGATGGCGTTAAGGTATCGGGCGTTTGATGACTGTTCATGGCATCCTGAAACATCACGATATCCACACCCTTGCCCACATTAAACAAATGGGCACAGCTTAAGCCTAAAATGAGCGCCAAGGTGGTGGTGGTGACACAGCACAGCAGGGTGATTTTCCAGACCCGACCCAGCTGTCCACCGGCCTGCAAGTTTGAAACCCCAACCACGATCGAACTGAAAATCAGCGGAATGAGCAGCATCTTTAATAAACCAATAAAAATGCTGCTGGCCAGCCCCAAACCATAGAGGCTGATATCAAAAAACCGGGTATCGGGAAACAGATTTAACAGAAAACCAAATGCCACCCCTAAAATCGCAGCAATCAATATTTGTGTATTTAAGCTCATTACCACATGCTTTTTATCATTAAGTCCTGTCAGGCACTATGCCATGCCCTATTTTTAGAATCGAGAATTTTTTTGTCACAAGCTCAGCAGAAATAGATTAAAGCCAGTAATTCACTTTATCTGAATCATCAACACTGGGCTAAACTAATGGCATAAAATCTGCTTATGAATAAATACGCATTCAGCCAATAATTAAAAGAGAATCAATATGAAAAAAATCATGCTTATGACCGTGCTACTTCTGCATATTCCCTTGGCATTTGCCCATCCAAACCATGGCTGCCATAAAGACATCTCCGAGGATATCCCTCGCTGCCACTAAATCACAATGATCAAGACAAGCATAAAAAACCGGACAGCAGCTCCGGTTTTTTTATGCCATTTTGAGCCTTATTGGGTTTCAATTTCACGCAAGCGGATCAAACCTTCCTGAGTGGTGCTGCACACCAGCTCGCCATTTTGCCACATGCGGCCGAAATTCAGTCCGCGCGAACTGACACTGACAGTCGCCTCCATATCATAGAGCATCCATTCATCGACACGGAATGGCTTATGGAAATACATGGCATGGTCAATGCTGGCACATTGCAGACTTGGGGAAATATAACTCAGACCGTGTGGGCGCAGAGCCGTGGTCATTAAAGTAAAGTCTGAATAGAACGCAGCAATGGCCTGATGCAGAGAAATCTCATCGACCTTATGGGCAATCTGGCCATGGGTTCGGATATAGTGAGCGTATGATGGAGCTTCAGGCTGAGGCTGAAATGGATTAACCGGCATCACCGGACGAATTTCCACATGACGGTCACGCATAAAGCTGGCACGCACATTTTCCGGCACGAATTCGACCAGTTGCGCTTTGAGTTCTGCTTCACTTTTCAGGTCTTCAACCGCAGGATATTCCGGCTCTGAAATCTGGTAATTCAAGCCTTCTTCCGGATTGGCAAATGAAATCATGGCGGTAAAAATCGTGCGTCCATGCTGAATGGCACGCACCTGACGACTGACAAAACTCTTGCCATCCCGCAGGCGGTCTACTTCATAAATAATCGGCGCATTGACATCTCCCCCATATAAAAAATAGGCATGCAAGGAATGCGCAGGACGATTTGTGGTATAGGATGCCGCGCGTAATGCCTGGCCCAGCACCTGCCCACCAAAGACCCGCTTACCGACCAGATTACGGCTTTGACCTCGGTAAATATTTTCTTCAATTTTTTCAAGGCTCAGTAATTCAACCAGTTCTTGGGTTAAGGCGTTCATAAGCAACCTGTTTTTAATGTGGGATACCTAAAATCTAGGCGAAAAATTTCAATCAATCAGCTAAGCTATAATTGCTATTTTGCCACAAATCCCGAGGAAAGCCCTAAAAGTTCGACTGACTGGCCTGTCACGCGATTTGTGCTGAATATTCGCTAAAAATACGATTTTTAACGATAAAATTTAACACTCGAAATGCATTTTGTCAGAAAATGACATATTGTTTTCAATTACAATGATGCAAAACTGTTTCCCCCTCAGAAAATCTGTGGTTTCGGTCATTTAAGTAGGAGTATGTATGTCCAAGAGTGGCTTTGGTCAAATCTATCGTCAGCTTTCCAGTAAGCTGCTTGACCTGGTGGTAACCCCACATGTTCTTGGTGAGGTTCCTACTGAACCGACAACTACAGAAGTAAATTCCCAGACAGAGCACCCTGTTCAACAAAAAGTGGTGTGCTATGTATTACAAAATTATTCGCGCAGTAATGCCCTGATTGTCGATGGCGAAACCCGCCGGCTAAAACTGTCACCGGCATTAGATCCGCTGGTGGTGGGCGATCACAAGGAAAAAGCATCGATACTTTTCCTGCAGCACCATGATGAAAACAATTTACTCAATTCTCCGCCGCATGCCTTTCCGCCGCGCTTATTGCGCCTGATCGAGATTCTGGAACATCATCCTCAGGTAGATATTGAACTAATTCCGGTCACCGTATTATGGGGACGTTCGCCAGACAAAGAAGACTCCTGGCTGAAACTTCTGTTTACCGATACATGGGCAACGCCTGGTACCGTTAAACAGTTGGTGAATATTGGTCTGCATGGTCGTCAATCCTATCTGGAATTCCATCAGGGCCAGTCTTTACGCCAGCTGATCGAATTTGCCAAACAGACCCATCCAAACCTGTCACCTGCAACGTATATTCTGAATAAACTAAACAACTATCTGGACGGTCAGCGTGAAGTCGTGCTCGGTCCGGATCTATCCGACCGCCGTAACGTGATGCATTCACTGATCAAATCTAGGGATGTTCAGGATGCCATCCGCCGGGAAAGCATCCGTGGCAAAATCAGCATGATTGAGGCTGAACGCCGTGCCATTGGCTATTTAAACGAAATTGTATCGGACTATTCGCATTCAGCCGTGCGTTTTGCCGATATGGCGCTGACCCGTTTATGGACCCAGCTCTATGACGGCGTAGAGGTACATAATTTCAGTACCGTGCGTGAACTGGCCAAAGACTACGAGATTATCTATACCCCCTGTCACCGCAGTCACATCGACTACTTATTGCTGTCTTATGTGATTTATAAACGTGGCATGATGGTGCCGTACATTGCCGCGGGCGATAACTTGAACATGCCTTTTGTCGGGCAATTATTGCGTGGTGGCGGTGCCTTCTTTATTCGCCGTACTTTCCGCGGTAATGGTTTATATACCACTGTGTTTAAAGAATATCTTTTCAATATTCTGTCCCGTAACACGCCACTGGAATACTTTATTGAAGGCGGCCGTTCACGTACCGGGCGTTTGCTGCCACCGAAAACCGGCATGCTAGCCATGACCGTGCATGGGCATTTGCGTGGCCGCTCTAAGCCGATCGTGTTTGTACCGACCTATATTGGCTATGAACGCCTGATGGAAGGTGCCACCTATGTCGGCGAAATGAACGGTAAAGACAAAGAATCCGAATCGATCATGGGCATTTTGAAAACCCTGCGCAAAATCGAACGTATCTTTGGCCAGGTGCATGTGAACTTTGGTGAGCCGGTATTCCTGGATGATATGCTGAAACAGCATGGCGCGGAAAATATTAAAATTGCCAAGAATGATGATCCGATTCCGCAAGAAGTCTCGGATACAGTGAACAGTGCTGCCCATGCCATTTTGGAAAACATTAACCGTGCCGTGGTGATCAATCCGGTATCGCTGCTTTCGCTGATTCTTTTGGCTACGCCTAAACACACGCTGGATGAAGAGATCTGCATCAAGCAGCTGGATGCCTACCGCAAGCTGTTGACTGCATTGCCTTATGATGCACGTACTCAGGTGACACCGCTTTCAGGCAAGGAAATTATTGGCTACGGTTTAAAACTGAAACTGATTAAACGCGTGAAGCATGTCCTGGGCGATATTATTGCTATTGAAGACAATCAGGCGGTATTGCTGACTTATTTCCGCAATAATATTTTGCATGCCTTCGTGTTGCCATCGCTGATTGCTGCGCTGGTTGAACATAACGGTTCGATTCGCCGTGGCGATTTGATTAATGTCATCCGTACGCTTTATCCATTCCTGAAAGCGGAACTGTTCCTGAAATGGAAAAAAGATGAAGAGCTGAAAGATCAGATCTGTGCCTATGCAGAAGCGTTGATTCAGGCGAAACTGATTTCTGAAGATAGCGAGGGCAACCTGGTTTCTCCTGCACCAAATTCAGAAGATCACAACCAGCTGGTGGTGCTCGCTGCGCCTGTGATGCAAAGTCTGGAACGTTACTACATGACCCTGGCTTTAATCACCCAGCGTGGTTCGGGCAATATCTCCACCCGTCAGGTGGAAGAGCTCAGTCATCTGGTCGGTCAGCGTCTGTCGGTCCTATATGAATTCAACTCGCCAGAATTCTTTGATAAATCGCTGTTCCAGAGTTTTATTAAGGTTCTGACCCAACAGGGCTATATCCGCAACAATGAAGATAACGCCATTGTGTTTGACGAGAACTTCCAGAACGTGGCGCAGTACGCCAACCTGGTACTGGATGATGTGACCTTGCAGATGCTTCAGCACATTACCACCTTCAGCGATGAAGAGCTGAAAGAAGCGTTGGATGCCGTTGCAGCGCAGCAGGCAAAACGCCGTTTGAAACGGAAGAAGAAATAATCTTCATTCTCCGTTCCCTCTCCTTCTAGGAGAGGAATAGGGAGAGGTCTGTTAAATACTATCCTGAGCTAGAGATAAAGTACTGCTTTAAATCTAGCGCAAGTGAGGGCTAGGGAGAGATTGATTAAAAACCCTCTTCCTAACCTCCTACTATAGGGAGGAGGAACTTCAAATATCAGAGTGACACTCACTCTACCTTTAACAATTCTGCATAATCCCCAAAACAATCCTCATGTTCTAACTGAAATCCAGTTTCAGGCATTCGCGTCGCATAAATCCGTTTACCCGTTTTCTTCTGGCTTTCAACAACCAGTTCAGACAGATTGAGTTGCCGCTGAAACCACTGAATCACTTCATGTAAAGGCACAGGCTGATTATTCGTGACAATATAAGACGGTTCTGGATGTTCCACGTGAAGCAAGTGAGCCAGGAAGCGCGCCAGATCATCAATATGAATCCGGTTGGACCAATGCATATTGGCATAGGTTTTGGTGCTCTCAGCAAGTTTGATCATTCTCGCTACAGAAGTACCATAAATCCCAGTTGGGCGAATGACAATACATTGCTGGGGAAATGCCTGCTGGTAAAGTTGCTCCATTTTCCAGAGTAACTTGCCCTGCTCATCCACAGGCTGAAGAGCAGTTTCATCATCAATTCGCTCACCGGCATTTTCACCATAGACCCGGGTCGAGGACACCACAATAATTCGTTTTACAGGATGATTTTTTAAGGCATTTACAATGGGCTGAACAGAATCGACATAGGTCTGCTGATAGCCCTGTACCGTGCTTTGTGAAGGCGACAATAAAACATAGACCCAATCCACAGGTTCAAGATGATCTAAATCAAGCTGATGCACATCCTGAATCAGATGAGTCGCATAAGCATCCGTTTTCGAACTTTGGCTGATTGTGGTAATTTGGTGGCCTTGCTGAAATAATTGTTTGGCAACCCGGGTAGACGTTTTACCATAACCTATAAATAATATACGCATTAAGCACCTGATGATTTAACTCAAGTTGAGGGCGAATGGCTGCAGTCCATCAATTGCAAGGGGTAGGAACTGCCTCTGCTGCATTACTGGAAAAACTGAATATCTTTAGCACAGATGATTTACTGTTTCATCTGCCGCGTGATTATGAAGATCGTAGCACGATCATCCCCATGAACCAATTGGTCGTGGGGCGCAGCTATTTACTGGAGGGAATCGTTAAAGGGGTCGATTTTCCGCCCGGTAAGCGTAAATCTATGGCCGTACAGCTACAGGATGATTTTGGCAAAGTCACCTTGCGTTTTTACCATGTCTATAAAGCCCTGACCGATCGTGCCAAGGTCGGCAACCGCTTGCGCATTTTTGGTGAAGTCCGCGTGGGTGCGCGTGGTCTGGAGCTGTATCATCCGGAAATTCAGCTCATTACTGAACATACGCCCTTACCGAAAACCCAGCTCACCGCGATTTATCCTGCAACCGATGGTCTAACCCAGCCCAAACTGCGTGAATATGTCAAACAGGCGCTGAAACAGCACAGCGATGAGCTGCCCGAATTGTTACCGGAAAAATTCACCAATGGTTATGCACTGAAACAGGCACTTGAATATATTCATGAACCACCGCTAAATGCCAACATGTTGCAACTGGCCCAAGGTTCGCATCCAGCACAGCAACGGCTGATTTTTGAAGAACTGGTGGCGCATCAGATCAGTCTGTTATCACGGCGTGCCTATATTCAGCAGATTGCCGCCCCTTCTTTTAGTCCAAGTAAAAATTTTGCCAAACAGTTATTGGACAGCTTGCCCTTTAGCCTGACCAGTGCACAAAAGCGGGTTTCCAAGGAAATTGTGCAGGATTTAAAACAGAACAAACCAATGCTGCGTCTGGTTCAGGGCGATGTCGGTGCAGGAAAAACCCTAGTGGCTGGCGTTGCCGCCTGTCATGCTTTAGAAGAAGGCTGGCAAGTGGCGCTGATGGCACCGACCGAAATTCTGGCGGAGCAGCATTATCTGAATTTTAAAAAATGGTTTGAACCTTTAGGCCTGAATGTTTCCTGGCTTTCGGGCAAGCAGAAAGGCAAAGCCCGTACAGCGGCCGAGCAAACCATTAAACAGGGAACAGCCAATCTGGTGGTGGGTACCCATGCCCTGTTTCAGGAAAATGTTGAATTCAGCAAACTCGGCCTGGTGATTATTGATGAACAGCATCGCTTTGGGGTCGATCAGCGGCTGGCGCTGCGTAATAAAGGTGCCAATAACATGACTCCGCATCAACTGGTGATGACCGCTACCCCGATTCCACGCACGCTCGCCATGTCCGCTTATGGTGATCTGGACACCTCGGTGATTGACGAACTGCCGCCCGGCCGTACCCCGATTCAGACCGTCACCATCCCCTTGGATCGCCGTGAAGAGGTACTCAGCCGAATTGCCAGCAATTGCGCCGAAGGCAAACAGGCTTACTGGGTCTGCACTTTGGTGGAACAGTCGGAAACGCTGGATGCACAAGCAGCTGAGGCGACTTATCAAGAAATTAAGGAACGCTTTCCACAGCTCAACATTGGCCTGGTGCATGGCAAGATGAAAGCTGATGAAAAACAGGCAGTGATGCAGCAATTTAAAGACAATCAGCTGCAACTTTTGATTGCCACCACCGTGATTGAAGTCGGCGTAGATGTGCCGAATGCATCCATCATGGTGATTGAAAATGCCGAGCGTCTGGGGCTTTCCCAGCTGCATCAGCTACGCGGTCGGGTCGGTCGTGGTGCGACTGCCAGTTTCTGTGCCCTGCTTTATAAAAATCCGCTTTCGCAAAATGGACAGGAACGGCTGCGGATTATGCGTGAAACCAATGACGGTTTTATCATTGCCGAAAAAGATCTGGAAATTCGTGGCCCGGGTGAATTGCTCGGCACTAAACAAACCGGAGATATGGGCTTTCGGGTAGCCAAGTTAGAACGCGATGATCATCTACTGAATCAGGCGCATTATGTTGCGCAGCAAATTCTGAAAGACTATCCGGAAAATGCAGAGGCTTTACTGAAACGCTGGTTACCTGAAGCGCCGCGCTATGCCTATGTGTAAAAATAATTTTACCTAAACAATTTAGCGGATTATTGATTACAGTATCAGCAGCATGAATGCTGCTGTTTGCTACCTAAATACTGCCTATGCAAAATTAATATTCATCAGAAGAAGAAAAATATGCTGTCATTTATTCCTCCCTTACTGCACAAAGCCATGCAGCGGCTTTCTCCATGTGTACTTTGTGGCATAGACCATCAACGTCATAATTCACTCTGTACCGACTGCTGGCAACAACTCCCCTGGTTGAAACAGAACATCCAGCGACAGGAAATGCAGATTCAGGTGGCCTGTCATTATGCCTACCCGATGGACCGTATTATTCAGAAATTCAAATATGAACAACAGCTGCACTTTCAAAGCGTGCTTGTTGGCTCGCTTATCGACCTCAAGCTTCCCAAAATCCAGGCCATCGTCCCGATGCCGATTTCCAGTCAACGACTGGCAGAACGCGGTTATAATCAGTCATTGGTGCTTGCGAAAATTTTGGCAAAACAGCTGAAGATTCCGGTCTGGCAACCGGTGGCACGACTGGCCCAACATTCGCAAAAAGGCTTGAGCCGTATTGAACGGCTTGACCAGATTGAGCAGCAATTCGTGATTGCCACAAAAACCTGCGTCCGTTACCGTACGGTACTGATGCTGGATGACGTGGTCACGACCGGCAGTTCACTGCATGCCTTGAAACAGAAACTGGAACAATTGGGCTGTCAAAAGATTTATGCAGCCTGTATTGCCAGTGCAGAGATTTAAAGCTAGGAAAGGAAGTCTACTGATTTCCCTTATTTCCTGGCACAAGCCCATGCTCATCCTTGCGGGGAAGAGTTTATTTTATCCATCAGGACATCGTGCTTTCTGTGAAATACCGCTTCACCCACGGCATGACAATTTCACGGGTTAAAGGTGCCAGTGGGGTGGTTTTATCCGCTAAACCGACCCACTTCATCTCGGCAATTTCAGCGTCAATTTTTGGGGCGTGATCTAAAGTTACATGATAAACATAGCTGACCAGCTGATGATCTGGCTCGTTGGCGGTTGCAGTTTCAAACCGACCGACGAATTGCTCAATCGAGGCCCGACAGCCAATTTCTTCCTGAATTTCACGCAGCATGGTCGCTTCAGGTGGCTCGTTGGGTTCCAGCTTGCCACCCACCTGCATAAAGCAGGAAGTATTCTGCTTACGTACCACTAAAAGTTGCTGTTGCTCATTTAAAATAATGGCAGCCGCTACCGTAATCACTTTCATTTTTATTTCACCAGCACTTGTTGATCAGCCATACCCCATTTCGGCTGTGGTGCCTGAAAAGCGTCAAACTGTTGCAAAATTTCTTCAATGCAGTCCGAAGCAATAATGCTGTCCGCAAAACGTGGCTGGGTAAAACCTTTCACTGTCGTAAACTGAATAAACTTGAGTAAATCATCATAAAAACCGGCCACATTTAAAAATGCGCAAGGCTTTAAATGAATACCGAGCTGCGCCCAGGTCCATTGCTCAAAAATCTCTTCCAGCGTTCCTGCACCACCCGGCAGTGCAATAAAGGCATCGGACAGTTCCGACATTTTGGTTTTGCGTTCATGCATATTGGCCACCACATGCAATTCGGTTAAATGCGGATGAGCCAGCTCACGATCCACCAATACATTGGGAATGACACCAATGACTTTTCCGCCTGCCTGTAAAGCACTGTCGGCCACTACTCCCATCAAGCCAGAACGGCCGCCACCATAGACCAGCGTTTTACCTTGCTGGGCAATGGTCTGCCCCATTTTTTGCGCGGTGTCTAAAAAAATGGAATCTGTCCCAATAGAAGAGCCGCAAAAAATTGCGATTGATTTCGTCATTTTTTCACCATGTTTTACAGATGTCATATTAATAAAGTAAATTTTCAGGAGATTTTTTAATAAAAAAGCGATTGAATCAGTGTTTTTATTCAATTCCTTGTCTAAAATACACCCATCAATTAACCTATACTGCGCAGGGAAAAGACAGCATGCTTGAAGCCTTTTACGCCACAGAGCGCGGTAGTTTGGAAGATGCCACCATCAATGGTGGTTTTGATCTCCACCCGGATTTAGTGTGGATCGATCTCATTGCCCCATCACAAGAAGAACAACAATGGGTCTTAGATGCTTATGAGCAAAATTTACCCACCCTAAAATCTTTAGAGGATATTTCTTCATCGGCACGATTTTACCGTGATGATGACGGTATTTTACATATCAGCACCTACTTTTTGACGAAAAATAAAAATTTTCAGGTCGATGGCGAAACAGATGACAATTCGAGCATTTTAGCAACCGTGCAAACGGTGGCTTTTATTCTGCATAAAGAGCGCCTGTTTACCCTGCGCGGTGAAAAACTGGTGGCCTTTCGTGCTTTTCGTGCCCGTGCCCGCCGCAATGACTATGAGATTGACTACAAAGAACCGACCTGGGTGCTGCTGGGACTGCTGGAAGCCAAACTGGACGAGCTTGCGGATATCCTGGAAGATATCCACAAAGACCTGGAAAAGTATTCCACAGAAGTGCTAAACAACCGCCATCGCGAACAGATTCTCGATCTGGATGACATGATTACCCGTCTGGCACAACTCGAAGACATGCTCGGAAAAGCGCAATTGTGTTTAATCGATTTGCGTCGTGTCCTGACTTTCCTGTCCCGTCCACGTGCTTTGGGTAGTCATATTTATGATGCCGATATTCGGGAACTCAGCGAAGACGTTCGGTCTCTGGTCGAACATGATGCCTTCCTGTTCCAGAAGGTTCGATTCTTGCTGGATACCACCTCCGGATTCATTAATACCGAACAGAACGATACGATTCGTCGCTTCTCGATCTTGCCAAGCATGCTCGCGCCACCCATGCTGGTTGCCAGTGTTTATGGCATGAATACCGATGTGCTGCCTTTTGCACGAGGCACCACCAGCTTCATTATGGTCAGTATTATTTTAGCGGCTTTCTTTATCGGACCACTGGCCTATTTCCGCTGGAAAAAATGGATTTGAGGCATCATTTATCCTCCCTCCTTCCAGGAGGGAGTTAGAGGGAGGTATTTTAAATCCCATCAATTTCATTACTTATCTAAGCTGCTTTACTCGCCAATCTAGCTACAGGAAGAAATCTAGAATTCTAATTTTATCCCCTCTCTCTAACCCTCTCCCTAACCTTCTCCCTGAGGGAGAGAGGACTGCTCAATATTCATCTCTTACAAGCTCAGCTCAATAAAAAAGCACCTTGCGGTGCTTTTTTATTGGATTAGGCAATCAGCTGCAGATCATCGTGCAAATGACAGGCCTGAATGATTTTCAGCATCTTCTCAGGGACTGCTTTAAACTGTAACCCTTGGGCTTTCGGGGTCTGACGCAACCAGCGCACCAATACAGCCAAAGCCAGCGTACCGCCCTGTTCCAGCTGTGCCAGATTGACCACCACAGGAAACTGATTCTGTGATTGAATCAGTTTCAAACCTTGCTGGTAATAGTCCTCTGCATTGGCATAATCTATTTTGCCTGAAACCTGCAATTCCTGATGAATGAATTGAATCACTGAACACCCTTCTTAGTTATTTTTTATCTACAGATGCATCTGGTTCGAAGTTCGCAATGGCTTTATCGATATTGCCACCATTACGTTTTACCGTTGCAGCAAACTGATTGCGGAACTGTAAACCTAAATCAATACCAGCCACATTGATATTACGTACCTTCCATTGATTGCCTTTATCCACCAACTGGAAAGATACTGGTGTTTTTTCGCCTTTGTTGTTGAAATCAATCGTGACTACAGGATTTTTACTATTGGTTTCTTTATATGGACGCAGGCTATACGTCTGGTTGGTATATTTAGCAAAAGCTGTACCGTAATTTTCGATTAAAGTTTCACGGAAATTGTGTTCAAACTTGGCACGCTGAGCAGCCGTACTGTACTGATTGGTGGCATAAGTTCCCATCACCAGACGGGTAAAGGCTTGTGAATCAATATAAGGGTCAAGGTTTTGACGCACAATCGCTTTCACTGCAGCAGGATTGTTTTGCAATTTTCCCTGATCCGCTTTTAAACGGCTAATCAGGCCATCCGCCACTTTTTTAACAAACGCCGGTGGCGTTTCAGCCGGTTGTGCAAAAGCAGTACTCGCCATCATTGTTGATAAAACACTTATACCAAGTGTATGTTTAAGTAAAGTATTCATTAAATTCTCCTCTCAAAATTACTCAACAAATGAAGTTTGCGCATCTTCTGTTGATTCAGTTGATGTATTTTCTTCCGCCGCCTTCGCTGATGACTTGCCCGCACCGCCAGTAATGAACTTGCTGATCAAATCCTCAAGATCCATGGTGCCTTGGGTATTGGCAATGCTTTCACCACGTTTGATATAGTTCAGGCCACCACCTGGTACCACTTTCAAATATTTTTCGCCCAATAAACCATTGGTGGCAACCATAATGTAAGCATCTTCATCAATACTGGTGATGGAGTTCATGTTAGCAACAAGTTGCTTTTCCATTTCTTTTTGTTTCGAAGGAGCCGCTTCGCTGTATTCTGTGCTATAGCGCAATTCTTCCAAAGCATTGGCTTGAACCTTTTTCAGCTGTTCTTTGTTAAAAGAAGTCAACTTGCCGTCCAGGTCAAAATGTACCGTTGCCAAACGTGACACCGGATCAAGGGTAATATCGGTAACACGGCCAATCGTGACGCCACTCATGGTCACTTTGGCACGCGGTTTCAGGCCGTTGACGTTGTCAAAACTTGCGGTCATGCTATAGCTGTCACGCAGGTTGGTTCCCATCAGGCCACTGACTTTCATGGCCAGGAAAAATAACGCAATACCGGTCAGAATGACAAAAATACCTACGGCCAGCTCACTTGCACGTGATTTCATTAAACACCTCCAAACATGACCGCAGTCAACACAAAATCAGAACCTAAAACACACAATGAGGAATACACCACTGTTCGGGTAGTCGATGTTGCAATTCCTTCTGACGTTGGTACACAGGCATAGCCTTGATAGACCGCAATCCAGGTACAAAGCAATGCAAAAACCAGGCTTTTAATAATGGTCCCGTTGAAAATATCTTTATAGAACTGCACGCTATTTTGCATGCCACTCCAGAAAGAACCCTCATCTACCCCTAAAAAATCGACGCCGACCATTTTACCGCCCATGATGCCAATCGCACCAAAAATAATCGATAACATCGGCAGGCTGACAATTCCGGCCCATAAACGCGGTGAAACAATCCGTTTGAGTGGATCGACCCCAATCATTTCCATACTGGCCAGCTGTTCTGTGGCTTTCATCAGGCCAATTTCAGCCGTTAAAGCCGAACCGGCACGTCCTGCAAACAGTAATGCCGCCACTACAGGAGCCAGCTCTCTTAATAATGTTAGAGATACCATGGTGCCCAGCATGGCTTCCGAGCCAATATTGACCAAAATGGAATAACCCTGTAAGCCCAGCACCAAACCAATAAATAAACCCGATACGGCAATAATCAGTAAAGACATCACGCCTACCCGGTACATTTGGTAAATAAACAGTTTGACCCCAAGCCAGGTCGGCATGGAAAACAGGATTTGCAGCAACATCTGGGTTGCCACGCCAATCCCCTGAACGCGTTCAATGACGCGTTTACCTAATGAGGCAATAGCATTCATGAATGCACCTCATCACTTAAATAAGCCTTATGGCTAAATTGATAATCGACAGGACCTTCAGCAGCACCGGTTAAGAATTGACGCACAAATGCCGATTCATGCTGCTTTAATTCAGCAGGCGTCCCCTCACCCTGAATTACACCCTCAGCAATAATATAGATGTAGTCGGCAATTGATAAGGTTTCCCCCACATCATGCGACACAATAATCGTGGTTAAATCCAGAGCTTCACGCAAGGTACGAATTAAACGCGTAAGTACGCCTTTTACAATCGGGTCTTGGCCGGCAAAAGGCTCATCATACATGATCAGTTCCGGATCAAGCGCAATTGCACGTGCCAGGGCCACACGACGGTTCATCCCGCCTGAAAGTTCTGCAGGCATGAGCTTTTCGGTACCGCGTAAGCCTACCGATTCCAGTTTGAGTGCCACCAGCTCTGCAATAAGATGTTCAGGAAGCTGGGTATGCGCACGTAACGGAAAAGCCACATTTTCATAGACGCTCATATCGGTAAACAAGGCACCACTTTGAAAAAGCATGCCCATACGTGCGCGCGCAGTAAATAATTCCTGACGCGACATATGTGCAATACTTTTACCGTCCAATAGAATTTCACCGTGCTCTGGTGCCAATTGACCACCAATCAAACGGAGCAGAGTCGTTTTCCCTGTACCTGAAGGTCCCATAATGGCGGTAATCTGACCACGCCGAATCTTTAAACTGACATTATCGAAAATGACACGTTTCCCTCGTTTAAAGCTCAAATCATTGACTTCAATCCAAGATTGAGCTTGTTGAGGCATTTGATTATTCATAGCTGAGGGTTTTCCTGCATTTTTTCAGCATGCATACTATAAAGGATTCGGGTTTAAAATGTTACCTTTAGATAAAAAGCAACCAATTTACCATAATTTTTAATTTTTTTAATTGTCGTCAGTTATTTGAACCAGCAAGAGACCGGGTTACAGAAAAGAATTATAGATATAGTATGCGATGTTACTGAGTAATAAAATTAAACCAATATAAGGCATAATCACCTCTTGATTAAAATTCCCAACATAGTCATTAGATTCATTATTCATATTTAACAGAATTAAAACAAACTATGATCCAGTATACATTTTTATTCGACAAGGTCAAAGATTAATCCCATAAAAAAACCGGTGTTTCCACCGGTTTTTTACTACCTAAATCTAACGTTATTAGTCGTTAAATTTGCGACGTGGGCGATCTTCACCAAAACTGCGCTTAGGACGATCTTCACCAAAGTTGCGTTGTGGACGGTCACCAAAATCACGCTTAGGACGGTCACCGAAACTGCGTTGCGGACGGTCACCATTGAATTCGCGACGTGGACGGTCACCACCTTCACGCGCCGGTTTATAGTCTACGCGGTTGCCACGGTTGTCATCGTTAGAACGCGGTTTGTCACCAAAGCTGCGTTGCGGACGATCACCGAAGTCACGACGTGGACGATCTTCACCGCCAAAGCTACGTTGTGGACGATCACCGAAGTCACGACGTGGACGATCTTCAAAACCACCTTCGCGACGTGGACGATCGCTGTTGAATTCACGACGTGGACGATCTTCGAAAGAACGTTGCGGACGGTCGCCATTAAATTCACGACGCGGACGGTCGCTGTTAAATTCGCGACGTGGACGGTCTTCACCAAATGAAGGACGTTCGCTGCGTGGTTTGTCATCATAGCTGCGACGTGGACGATCTTCACCGCCTTCACGACGTTTGAAGTTGCTTTCACCTTCAAAACGACGACCGCCACCGAAACCGCCACGGCCACCACGACCGCCGTCACGACGACCACGACCGCCATCACGGCTACCACGTGCAGGAGGTGGAGATGGCTCAAGACCTTCAATTTCAGAAACGTTTAAACGCGTTTCCAAATAATCTTCCAAAGCACGGATTTTGCCGCGTTCACGGTAAGTTGCCAAAGTAATGGCTTTACCAGTACGACCCGCACGGCCGGTACGACCAATACGGTGTACATAATCTTCATTCTTCATTGGAAGACCGAAGTTAATTACGTGCGAAATGGTTGGTACATCCAGACCACGTGCTGCAACGTCAGTCGCAACCAGGATTTTTGCACGGCCTTCACGAATACTGCGTAAACGACGGTTACGTACGGTTTGTGGCATCGCACCGTGAAGTGCTACAACAGATAGACCCGCTTCTGAAAGTTCTTCAGCCAGCATGTCGGTATCTTCTTGAGTAGAAGCAAATACTACTGCCTGATCCAGATCTTCTTCATTTAACCAGTGGGTAAGCAATTTTTTCTTGTGCTCGAAACCATCAGTCCAATGTAAAGTCTGAGTGATGTCAGTATTGGTTGAATGACCTGTTTCAATTGCAATACGTTCAGGATCATTCATCATGCGTTCAGCAAGATTAATGATACGTGGTGCAAATGTTGCAGAGAACATTAAGGTTTGTGTACGGTTAACCGCTAAATCACTGATGGCTTCCAGGTCTTCAGAGAAACCGAGGTCAAGCATACGGTCAGCTTCATCGACAATTAATGAATCTACTTTATCCAGTTTAATTTGACGACGGTTAACCAGGTCAAGCAAACGACCTGGAGTCGCTACCACAACCTGTGCGCCTTTTAACTGCTGGATCTGTTTACCGAAAGGCATACCGCCCATGATCGCAGCAACACGAACGCCTTTCATATGACGAACGAATGCAATCGCATCCTGACATACTTGTTGTGCAAGCTCACGCGTCGGTGAAATTACCAAAATTGACGGTTGAGTAATTGCTTTCATACGTTCTTTAAACGGTACGAAAGTGTCTTGATTTGCAAGCGCGTTCAAAGTCGGAAGCAGGAATGCAGCTGTTTTACCAGAACCGGTTTGGCTTGATACTAAAAGATCTTTACCTTCAAGTGCAGCAGGAATCGCTTGTTCTTGTACAGGAGTTGGCGTAGTGAAGCCTAAGCCTTCTAGAGCCTGTGTTAACGACTCATCAAGGGAAAAATCAGCAAAAGTTTTGCTCATAGAGAGTATTCACCCGAAAATGGGTGCTCCATTTAATAAATTACAATATGGACATCGGCAAAAAGCGGCACAGCAATTAGAGCTGAAAAATATAAGAATTCAGCAGCGATCCGAATAACGACGATGTGGATATAACGCACGCATGATTACGGCCGCAAACCTGAAGGAATCGCTTAAGCGATTGGGGCGCGAAGGATATGTCCTCTCTATGGACAGGACGCGCATACAATGATTAGAAGATAATGTTCAGGTAAAGAACGGAAATTTAAGTGCGTGGCGGCATAATAACAGAACCATTTAAAAAAGTAATCATTTTTTTCGATCAAATTATGCATACATACTGTTTTTTTCAGTAACAGTCTATTTTACAACTCAATTTTGTTTAATTTTTAAGCAGTCAATATTGTAACCCTTTATATGGGTAAACATACGGGCAAATGGATGCTATCCGGCATTTTCATGCCATCAGGAATTTAATTCAAAAATAAAAAAGCCCTCACAAGGAGAGCTCTTTTGTCATGTCACTCGTTTCAATCGATCTTACTTGGCTGCATCACCCCAAGCTGGAACAACAGCTTGCATTAAAGGTTTCAGCATTTTCATAGAGCAAGCAAGTACTTGACCATTTTCCATAGAATCGGCACCACCACGTGCATCCACTACAGTACCACCTGCTTCTTTCACGATTAACTCGCCTGCAGCGATATCCCAAGGTTTCAAGCCAAGTTCAAAATAACCATCCAAACGGCCTGCAGCTACATACGCCAAGTCTAATGCAGCAGAACCTGCACGACGGTATTGTGCACCCGCTTCAGTTACGTTTAATAATGAATCGAAATGGTTTTTTGCATAAGAAATCACTTCACCGTTACGTTTAGCACGGTAAGCATGACCTACGGCAAGGAAAGTATTTTGCAGGCTGTCTTTGACATTTACGCGAATACGGCGTTGATTCAACATTGCACCGCGACCACGACTGGCAGAGAATAACTCGTCTTTCACAGGATCATAAATGACACCGTGTTGAGTCACACCTTTGTGCTGAACAGCAATAGAAATACAGAAATGCGGGAAACCGTTAATGAAGTTTAAAGTCCCATCCAGCGGATCGATCACCCAACACCAGTCGGCGTCGTGACCTTTACCTTCTTGCAGACCAAACTCTTCACCAAGGAAGCTGTGGTTTTTATAGCTTTTACGTAGCGTATCGATAGTCAACTGTTCCAAATAACGGTCTACACGCGTTACCGGACCATCAATCCCTTTTTCTTCGACTTGTAGATCGAGTTTATGACGATTTTGATGCGCTTTTAAAAGCTCTTGACCAACTAATTGAGCCGCACGCGCAGCCATCACCACCATAGGTTCCATTGAACACCCATTACAATTTGAAGATATTGATAAAGAATAATGCATAAAAGCCCTCGCATTTTAGCAAATACGAGGGCTTTTAGGGAAAAAATGTTTCTAAAATTTTTAAGCCGATCAGGACACCGACTGCACAAGTTTTGACCAGGCCAATTCAATTGATTTTTCAATGCCTTTGGCATCCAGTTCGGCCTGTTGCAGCATCTGTGCATGCGAAGCCTGGTGCATGAAGATGTCTGCCAGCCCTAAATTCAAGATTGGCTTAACAATTTGTGCCTGAGCAAGATATTCGTTTACCGCACTGCCTGCACCTGCCATCACGGCATGTTCCTCAACCGTGACAAATAAACTGGTTGTCGCAGCCAGCTGTTCAATGATCTGCTCGTCCAAGGGTTTAACGAAGCGCATATTCACCACACGCACTCCCACCTCATGGCTAGCGGCGAGTGTTTGTGCTGCTTCTACCGCCACACTGACACGGCTACCGAATGCCAGAATGCTGATCTGGTCTTCTTGAGATTCATTAAAACTGGCCACAATTTCTGCTTTGCCAATCTCCAAAGCCGTCATTTGTTGCTGAATTTCCACGCCTACCCCATTGCCACGCGGGTAACGCACCGCTGCGGGACCATTGTATAAATAAGCAGTATGCAGCATCTGACGACATTCATTTTCGTCTTTAGGCGCCATGATCACCATATTCGGGACAGTACGCATAAAGGCATAGTCATAAGCTCCGGCATGGGTCGGGCCATCTTCACCCACCAGCCCGGCACGGTCGATGCCGAAAGTAACATCCAGATTTTGCAAGGCTACGTCATGAATCAACTGGTCATAACCACGTTGCAGGAAAGTCGAATAAATCGCCACGACCGGTTTTAAACCTTCGCAGGCCATCCCTGCTGCCAATGTTACGGCATGCTGTTCGGCAATCGCCACATCAAAAAAGCGTTCCGGGAATTGTTTGGCAAACTGCACCATGCCTGAACCTTCACACATAGCCGGCGTAATGGCCAGCAAACGCTGATCTTGAGCGGCTTCATCACAGAGCCATTGTCCAAACACATCGGAATATTTCGGTGCTGGATTGCTTGAAGATGCAGCATTTAATTTGCTGATGGCATGGTATTTAATCTGATCGGCTTCCGCAGGCGCAAAGCCTTTACCTTTTGTGGTATAGACATGAATTAAACGCGGACCTTTACGTTTTTTCAGGGCATTAAACACTTGCACCAGCTGATTGACATCATGACCGTCAAATGGGCCAAAATAGTCAAAACCGATAGCTTTAAACAGGTTGTCTGCAGCATCTGTTGCAGCACTGTGCAAACGTGAGTTATAGGTCCATGCTGGATGAGGCTGCACATAGGCTTCACCTTCATCCGAAACATTGACCGACTGGCCCCGTTCCCATATGGCAGCCAGATGTTTGGCAAAACCACCGGTACTGCATGAAATCGACATGTCGTTGTCATTCAGTACCACAATTAAATCAGCATCATGTGCAACGGCATCATTCATGGCTTCAAAGGCCATACCGGCGGTCATGGCACCATCACCAATAATGGATACCACTTCACATGGGTCTTTCTGGTAACGGCGCGCCAGTGCCATGCCCAGTCCCGCAGAAATGGCTGTTGAAGAATGCCCCACCCCAAAGGTATCAAATATCGATTCTTCACGTGCAGGAAAGGCAGCCAAACCGTCTTTGGCACGAATGGTGGTCAACTGTTCACGGCGACCGGTCAAGGCTTTATGCGGATAGGCCTGATGACCCACATCCCAGATCAGGCGGTCATGCGGGGTATTAAAACAATAGTGCAAAGCCACCGTGAGTTCGATCACACCCAGATTGGCACCAAAATGCCCACCGCTTTGTCCTGCTGCATACAAAATGTACTGACGTAACTCATCCGCCACTTGTTCTAGTTGGCTACGCTCGAGCAATCGTAATTGTCGAGGATGATCAATCGCATCCAGCAACGGAGTTACAGGGCGGTGAGTCGGTATTTCTGTATACAACATAAATGGCGAAGCCTTCTAAAGCCTGGCAAATCCTAAGCTAGGTCAATGGGTTTATTCGAGCATAATGATCGAATTGTATCACCTTTAAATCAGCCACATTTTTAGCGATGCAGTTTAGAGGCAAATCTCTACACTGGGTGTTTGTTCATGAGCGAGATTATCCTGAATAATCTTACTATTTATCAACCATTATCGTTCGCTTTATACAAAAAAGAAAATCTTCTGCATAAATTCATCTTTACAATTCAACTAATGTCCAATCATTCCGCTATACTTTAGCCAATTAATGAACTATTTAACGAGTTAAGCAGTGCCCATAGAATTTGTCGCGACTTCAAGATTACCAACCGCTTTTGGTGAATTTAAAATCACGGTATTTCAAGACCCTAAAACGGGCGAAGAACATGTAGCACTTTCTAAAGGTCTGGATACGCCGCCCACTGAGCCGGTATTGGTCAGGATTCATTCTGAGTGTTTAACCGGTGATGCCTTTGCTTCACTGAAATGCGATTGCGGCCCGCAACTGCAAGCCACCCAGAAACTGATCAATGAAGTCGGTCAAGGCGTGATTCTGTATTTACGTCAGGAAGGTCGCGGTATTGGACTGACCAACAAGATTCGTGCCTATGCCCTGCAAGACCAGGGACACGATACGGTGGATGCCAACTTGATGCTGAACTTGCCGGCGGATGCACGACGTTATGACATGTGTACCATCATGCTCGACCATTTGCAGGTGAAGCAGGTTAAACTGATTACCAATAATCCTTCCAAGATTCAGGCATTACAAGAACTGGGCATTGATGTGGTTGACCGTGTGCCGCTCACTGTCGGTTTAAATCCTTTCAATGCAGAATATCTAAAAACCAAGCATGAACGCATGGCGCATATGTATAAGAAAGGTGATTTTTAATCTCTTTTTTATAAATCCCTCCAAACCTCCCTTTAAAAAAGGGAGGCTTCCCCCTATTTGGTAAAGAGGGGGTTAGGGGGAGATTCAAATCGTCATCGAAAAAATCCGATTTTCCGGAACACGGCGTTTTAAACGCAAATCAAAAGCCATACAAATATTACGTACAAAAGGCTTGCCCTGTTCAGTCACGGTAATGCCCTGCTCATCAATCTGTAATAGCTGATCCTGCTGCATTTCTGCAAGTTGCAGCAAAACCTCCTCGGGCAGTTCAGGAAATTGCATCTCTTTCGATGCCCAAGATGTCGTAAAAGTACACATCAAGTTCAAGATATGCTTGCGGATAATCAAATCTTCGGCACTCAGCACATGGCCTTTGACCACTGGAATTTCATCCAGCTCCAGACGTGCATAATAATCTTCCAGTTTCTTTTCGTTTTGCGCAAAGCTGTACCAGCTGTCGCTAATGGAAGAAATTCCCAGGCCAATCATCACTTGGGTTTTGGATGCGGTATAGCCCATAAAGTTGCGATGTAAAGTCCCCTGTTTAAAGGCCTGGTACATGCCGTCTTTTTCTAGGGCAAAATGATCCATACCAATTTCATGATAACCATGCGCCAGCAGTTGTTTTTTGCCTTCTTCATAGCACTGGCGTTTCAATTCATCTTTCGGTACATCGGCATCTTTAAAACCACGCTGGCCATTGCCCTTAATCCACGGCACATGAGCGTAGCTATAAAATGCCAAACGGTCTGGCATTAAACTTTTGGTTTGATCAATGGTATTCAGAACATCTTCCAGGTTTTGAAAAGGCAAACCAAAAACCAGATCATGGGAAATGGAGGTATAACCGATTTCACGTGCCCACTCCGTGACACGCTGTACATGTTCAAAAGGCTGAATCCGGTGAATGGCTTTTTGTACCATTTCATTGTAGTCCTGCACACCATAGCTGACCCGACGAAAACCCAGATCATACAAGGTTTGCAGATGTTCACGAGTGGTATTGTTGGGATGCCCTTCAAAGCTGAATTCATGCTCGGCAGCCACCTCTGCCTTTGCCAGAATGCCCTGAATTAACTGTTGCAAATGCTCAACCGAAAAGAAGGTCGGTGTGCCGCCACCCAAATGAATTTCTTTAATTTTCGGCGTTGTTGCCAGCAACTGGCAATACAAGTCCCACTCCTTGAGCACGGCCTGAATATAAGGCTGTTCCATCTCATGCTTTTTCGTGACCCGTTTATGGCAGCCACAGAAGGTACACAGGCTTTCACAAAATGGCAGATGGATATACAGACTGATGCCTTCACTTGAGTTGGATTCATCAAAGGAACGCTTTAAGCTCTGTTTCCACAGCTCAAGTGAAAATGGCTCGGTTTCCCAGTACGGCACCGTTGGATAACTGGTATAACGGGGTCCCGGCACATTATATTTTTGAATTAAAGAACGCGTCATCGCTGCTATCCATTCTCTACTGCAACAGCCGGTTATACCTATAACCGAACCTATATTTTGCATACATATTCAACTCATTTTGCTGGGCTTGGTCATAGAATTCAACCTAGCGATCTAGTCGGAATATTTTTCAGCGACCACTTTGCATCAAAGTCTGTATAAAATGGAGGGTATCTGTTTCAATAAAAAAGCGTGCTGCATAAAAGTCCTTACTCTTTTATACAATTTATGCTTTGATGTATCTCAGTTTTCTTTTCCGCTATGAGGGCTTTGATGCAGCATCCTACATCTGCCGATATTCAACGCGTTCGCGAATTCCTGCTTGACCTGCAAAGCCGTATTTGCTCGGCACTTGAACAACAAGAACAACAAGGTGGCGGCACAGCTCAATTTGAAATTGATGACTGGCAGCGCCCTGAAGGCGGTGGCGGCCGTTCACGTGTGTTGCAAAACGGCAGCGTGATTGAAAAAGGCGGGGTCATGTTCTCGCACATCAACATTTCCAAACTTCCCGCTTCTGCCACAGAACGCCATCCGCAAATTGCCGGTGCCAAAGCCCAGGCCATGGGCGTGTCTCTGGTGATTCATCCCAAAAACCCAAATGTGCCGACTTCACATGCCAACGTACGCCTGTTCGTGGCCGAAAAAGAAGGCCAGGATCCGGTGTGGTGGTTTGGTGGCGGTTTCGACCTGACGCCTTTCTATCCCAATGATGAAGATGTTTTGGCGTGGCATCAAACAGCCCATGAGCTATGTGCACCATTTGGTGATAGGGTGTATGCCGAACACAAAAAATGGTGTGATGATTATTTCTATTTAAAGCATCGCGACGAACAGCGCGGGATTGGCGGCTTATTTTTTGATGATTTGAACCAGTGGGATTTTGAAGCCTGCTTTCAGTATATGCAGGCTGTCGGCAATGGTTATCTGCAAGCGATTGTTCCGGTCTTTCAACGCAACCAGGATAAACCGTATAGCGAAGCACAACGTGACTTCCAGCTTTACCGTCGTGGCCGCTATGTAGAATATAACCTGGTCTATGACCGTGGCACTTTATTCGGTCTGCAAACCGGTGGTCGGATTGAATCGATTCTAGTCAGTATGCCGCCATTGGCCGCCTGGTCGTATCGTCCCGAGTGGGAGGAAAATTCGCCTGAAAAACGCCTGACCGACTATTATCTCAAACCGCATGACTGGTTGACTGAACTTAAGAAATAAAAAAGTTTTGATCCCTTTTTTCCGCGCAGAAAAAGGGATTTTTCCACTGAAATACATTTTAAAACCAAATCACCACTTCAATATTTAAATAATTAAAATCAATACATTAAAATAATCAAGATATTTAACCAGTGCATTAATACAAGAAAACGGACATATTTCCTTACAGCACTAGACACGAGTGTGTCACAAAAATCGTTTAGACTGATTGACTACATTCATGACCTATACAGATTTAATCAGCATGGATAAATACAAAAAAGCATGCTGGAGGGAGAAAATGATGCTCAACACAATCTTAAATCATAAGGTGATTTTATTTTGGTCGATTGTAACCATGATCATCTGTTCAATCACCATTACCCTGCTTTCACACAATACCCTTGCGGACAGCCTGTCAATCAGCTTTACCGTATTTGCAGGTCTGGCTTTATTTTTTACTGCAGCCATGTGGCTTGAAGACCAGGTCCACGACATCTGCAATCCTTGATGCCAGATAAACGGCTCTCGTCTTCCAGTTAGATTTGAAAAAGCCGGGGCCAAACGATTTCAGCTTCTGCTGCTCTTTTTTAACTTTCCCCGTGGTGCTGGCTTTAGCCAGGGCACAAAATCACGTATATTGAATGCCATTTCCGCACACGGACCTTGTGAAATGAGCAAACAATTCGCAGTGGTTGGCAATCCAATCGAACAATCACGCTCTCCAGAACTGCATCATGCCTTTGCAGAAAAAACCGGTATTGATCTCGTCTATAGCAAACGCCTTGCTCCACTGGATGGTTTTGAAGCCAATATCCAGGCGTTCTTTGCTCAGGACGGTATGGGCCTGAACGTGACGGTGCCTTTCAAAGAGCAGGCTTTCGCAGCCTGTGCAGTATTAACCGAACGTGCCAAAATTGCCAAGGCAGTCAACACCCTCTGGATGCAAGATGGCAAGCTGCATGGCGACAATACTGATGGCCAGGGTCTGGTCAATGCCATCAAGGCCCTAGACTGGAAACTGGAAGATACTGAGCTGTTGATTATTGGTGCAGGCGGTGCAACCCGTGGGGTCGTCTATCCCCTGGTACAGGCAGGTGCGAAAAAGATCGTCATTGCCAACCGGACTTTAGCCCGTGCAGAACAACTGGTGGCCGATTTGAAACCCGCTGTGCCGCAAGCCACCCTTGAAGCCATTTCATTAAATGATCTGGCAGGCAACTTCGACATTGTCATTAATGCAACTTCGGCAAGCTTGACCGGCGATGCCCTGGTTTTACCTGAAGCTTTACAGTTTAAGCATGCCTATGAAATGGCCTATGGCAAGCCGTCCAGCTTTTTAGATCAGGCCAAAGCCCGCGGTGTTCCGACTTCCGAAGGTTATGGCATGCTGGTGGGACAGGCAATCGAATCTTTTTCGATCTGGAACGGGGTCAAGCCTGAACTCAAAGATTTTCTTTAAATGGTAGGAATCAAATAATTGAAAAGAAGTAAATCACTGCTTCTTTTCAGTTTTTATCGGTATAAATGGCTCACCATTGGATTTTATGACATCTGTCCTGATTTAACCATCTTCCTTCTAAGAAAAAGAGGAAATCCGTTGCCTTTATGTCAAAAATTACAATAACATGTTTATTTAATTATATTTTTACATAAATAATCGAAAGTCGCATATCCCAAAAAATGTACAAAAGCATATAATTATTTAGACTTGAAGCTGAATCATAATATTTTAAATTAGCCTTTCTGACATTTTTCTCAGGCTGCATCATCAATGTATTTTAATCAACAATGTGAATAATCAAATTATCGATTCGGATAATCCAATACTATTTCTAAATTAGGATTAACACTATGCCAGCGTATAAAGCCCCTTTGCACGATATTCGTTTCTTAATGAACGAAGTGCTTGATTACCCAACACATTATAAAACTCTCTCAAATGGTGAAGCAGCAGATGCTGACACTGTAGACATGATTCTTGAAGGTGCGGCAGATTTCTGTGAAAACGTACTTTCTCCACTTAACCAATCCGGTGATGAAGAAGGCTGCCACTTTGAAAATGGTGAAGTCAAAACACCAAAAGGTTTTAAAGAAGCGTATGACCAATTTGTGCAAGGCGGCTGGCAAGGTCTTTCTTTCCCTGAAGAATTTGGCGGTCAAAACCTGCCGCAATCTTTAAACCTGATCAAATCAGAAATGATGGGTACTGCGAACTGGTCATTCCAGATGTACCCAGGTCTGAGTATCGGCTGTATGAACACGATTCTTCAGTTTGGTACTGAAGAACAGAAAAATACCTATATGCCAAACCTGGTCACCGGTGAATGGTCAGGCACGATGTGTCTTACCGAACCACAATGCGGTACAGACTTGGGCCAGGTGAAAACCAAGGCGGAACCAAATGCAGATGGCACGTATGCCATTTCGGGTACGAAAATCTTTATCTCTGCCGGTGAACACGATTTAACAGAAAACATCATTCACATCGTTCTCGCACGCCTTCCAGATGCGCCTGCAGGAACCAAAGGTATTTCGCTATTCATCGTGCCAAAATTCTTGGTCAATGCAGACGGTAGCGTGGGTGAGCGCAACCCTGTAACTTGTGGTTCAATCGAACACAAAATGGGGATCCGTGCTTCAGCTACTGCGGTATTAAACTTTGACAATGCAACGGGTTACCTGATTGGCGAGCCGCACAAGGGCCTGCATGCCATGTTCACCTTCATGAACACGGCACGTATCGGTACTGCAATCCAAGGTATTGCGCATGCTGAACTGTCATTCCAGGGCGCCCTTCCTTATGCCAAAGAACGTATGTCCATGCGTGCCCTTTCAGGTAAAAAAGATCCAGAAAAAGTGGCGGATGCGATCATTCATCATGCTGACGTACGCCGTATGCTATTGACTCAAAAAGCGATTGCTGAAGGCGGTCGTGCAATGATTTATTATGCCGCGCAAATTGCCGACAAAATGGCGGATGCGTTAATGCATGGCGATACTGCAGCCTATGAAGCGCATGATGACCATCTGGGTTTCTACACGCCTATCCTGAAAGGTTTCTTGACTGAATTGGGTTTTGAAGCTGCCAACCACGGTATGCAAGTCTATGGCGGTCATGGTTATATCAAAGAATGGGGCATGGAACAGATTGTTCGTGACTCGCGTATCTCGACCCTTTACGAAGGAACCACCGGTGTACAGGCACTTGACCTGATTGGCCGTAAAGTCCTGTTAACCTCTAGAGGTAAAGTGATTCGTGACTACACGGCTGAAATCCTGAAGTTCTGCGGTCAGCATGCACGCAACAAATACATGCGCCGTTTTGCCTGGGACCTGACCAAGCTATGTGCGCAATGGAATGCACTCACGGTTCGTATCATGCTTGCGGCACGTAAAGACCGTGACATCGTGTCATCTGCTTCGGTCGATTTCCTGATGTTCTCGGGTTATGTCATGATGGCTTACTTCTGGGCGCAGCAAGCCGCTGTAGCTTCAGCAAAACTGGCTTCCGGTGAAGGTCAGGAAGTGCCTGAGTTCTACAAAGCGAAAATCAAAACGGCGGATTTCTACTTCGAACGCCTGCTTCCACGCAGTCAAGGTCATGCCGAAGCAATGGTCAACCCATCCAAGACCATGACGTCACTTGCACCTGAACACTTTAGCTTTGACTATTAAGCGGTAAAGTTTAAGTCCAAATCAAAGAGCACTACGGTGCTCTTTTTTATGCGCTACAATAATTCAAATGCAGACCGGATTTTCAAAAGCATATAATAATCAAAAAGCATCTGGGGGCTTGTTAGATGAAAAAATTATTTTCAATACTGACCCGCTTTTATCAGCCCTACAGTGTCACTGTGCCTTTAAATACCCATCATCTTGAACAAAAAATGGATTCTCCGCATTTTGCCAGCCTGGGGGATGCTGCCGAACCCATTACACTGCTGAGAACCGGATTGGGAAATCAGCATATTATCCAAGGTCTAGCCATCGATCACAGGCAAAATATGTTGTATACCACGCATGTTGAAGGTCATCCTGAACAGGGCGTGATTAATCGATTCAAATTTCACAGCTCGAATTTATGGTCGGCACAGGATGCGCAAAAACCTTCACGGCTTATTGGTCATCAGGGGATTTCTGTCGATCCACAAACTAGCTTTATGTTTGCTTCTGCTGGTTCAGCCATCCCGAACAAAGGTTGGTATATCCTGAAATTTCAATACATGCCTCATGCAGAACCTATAAATACTCAAGTCATTCAGGTGTTCGATAAAAGATACAGCAAGATCACCAATACCATGCCAACCTTCACTCCCGACGGAAAATATCTGCTGGTACGCGGCAATAACCATAAAAGAAATGTCATCCGGATTTTTAAGTCAGATCTTATTCGCCAGAAAAAATTAACCGATCTTTGTTTCTTGTATGAAGATGAATGGCCGATTGACTCAGGCTTCACTCAGGATCGCTGTGCATTTCAAGGCCTGAGCACCGATGGAACCTATATCTACCTGCTCAGCGGCAATAAGAACAAAGGTCCTAAACGAATCTATGTGTATGACTTCACGGGAAAACTCATCCAAAAAATGGATCAGGTGACACTCGGCCATTTTGAAGCTTCATCCAGTCATGCTATCCGGTATTGGGAACCAGAAGGCCTAACGGTAGATAGCCGCAACCATCAACTCTATATTCTCTACACCATTGGCAATAGCGGCCAATTTTTGGGCCGTATTTACCGGATAAAGATTAACACCTAAAACATAAAATTTATCAAAATTAAATATTTATAAGTATTTTTTCACTTGTGAAAATTAATCATGATGAACGGTTATCTTCCATTAATCCGCTAAACTCGGATCATACCCATTAATTTAACTTTAAATTTTCTCATCGTTTTTTATGTTAGTTATGTAAAAAGATAAAGCTCTTGTGAACCTGTTTAATCAATAAGCCCTCACCTAAACACCATGATTTAATACTAATCGCCCCTTGTCTTTGCTTAAATCAATCACCGCTTTATATATTTATCTCACAAAGCCACTGAAATTTTACATTGCTTTTCAGGTTATGGACCTATCTTAGTAAGGCAAATTTTAAATCATAAACTTTAAAGGTTGCCGACATGAAAGCAATTACCATGAAGAAGATGATTCACTGTATTGCAGTGAGTAGTGCATTGAGTTTTGCTGCATCTCAAAGTATAGCCATGGAACATCAATCGACCAATGAGGGCAAAGAGCATTCTAAAATGTCGCACGATGCTCATGAACGTTTAACAGACAGTCAAGTGATCAAGGTGGTCAGCACCGCAAATAACGGTGAGATCATGCAGTCAAAAACTGCCTTGCCCAAGCTAAAAATGGATCAAACCCGCAAGTATGCCCAGTTGATGATTAATGCACATTCATCAAATGAGAAAAAAGGCCAGGCCCTGGCAACTCGTCTAAAATTAACGCCACAAGGGAGCAATATCAGCACCTCATTGCAAAATGACAGCGATAAGATTGTGAATAAGCTGAGTCAATCATCCGCAGTTGATAAAGACTATATGATGAGCCAGGTTAAAGTACATCGTAAAGTTCTGATGATTATTGACAAGCAATTGCTACCCAATGCTAAAAATTCCGAATTAAAAAATATGCTTACGCAAACCCGGACTGCAGTGGCCAAACATTTGCAAATGGCTGAACAAATTGTTGCCAAGATGAAATAGCATCAAATCAATATATGAGTGAATCACACCTTCTTAACCAGCCTGGCATCAATAAACCAGGCTGGTGAATACTTTTTGTCTCACCGTATTTTAAAAATAACTTCTTCGACATCAAGTTTGAATATTTTTGAATATTTTTGAATATTTTTGAATATTAAAGGAATTCTTCCAGCACCGAGTTTAAAAACACATGCCCCTGCTCGGTACAAGCCAACTGGCTTTGATCTTCGACCATCAACTTCCGTGAACGTAATGACGCTAAAAGCTCATCCAAACTCGCCAGGTCTAAACCTGTGCGTTCAGCATACAGCTGGGCAGCCACGCCATCATTTAACCGCAGCGCATTCATCATAAATTCAAACGGCATGTCTGCATCTTCAATCTTTTTAAACTGAAGATGCTCAGCCGGAACTTTGGCCAAATAATCTTTCGGCAAACGGGTTTTCTGGAAACGGTACACGCCATCCGGCCGGGTCACTTTAGCGTGTGCACCTGCCCCAATGGCCAGATAATCGCCAAATTGCCAGTAATTTAAATTATGTGCCGACGGTTTTTCTTTGCGCCACGCCGAGACTTCATAATTCACAAAACCGTTGGCTTTTAAATAGGCTTCACCCTGTTCCTGAATATCTTCCAGCACATCATCCACCGGTAAAACCGGTTGCGTGCGGAAAAATACGGTATTGGGTTCAATAGTCAGCTGATACCATGAAATATGGGTTGCGCCATTTTCTACCGCCAGTTTTAAATCATGCAAAGCCTGTTCCAAGGTCTGTTCCGGTAGGCCATGCATCAAGTCGACATTGATACGTTCAAAGCCGGCTTCTCGGGCCAAATGAATGGCATGGATCGCATCCTCATTACTGTGAATACGCCCCAATTTTTTCAGCTGATCGGTATTAAAACTCTGCACACCAATGGAAAGGCGGTTAATCCCTGCTTTTAAATAACCTGAAAAAGGATCATGTTCGACTGTTCCGGGGTTGGCTTCCAGGGTAATTTCACAGTCATCTTCAAAAGGAATAAGCGCTTTAAGCTGCGCAAATAACCACTCATAACCCTTGGCAGAAATCAGTGACGGCGTGCCTCCGCCAATAAACACACTATGAATCTGACGGCCCTGGGCAAATTCGACCTGGGTTTTAAAGTCTTCGACCAAAGCCTGCAAATATTGCTGCTCCAAATCTAAAGACAGTTTTCCATCCGGTACGGCATGTGAGTTAAAGTCACAGTATGGACATTTACGCACACACCACGGCATATGAATGTATAAAGATAAAGGAACCAGTGCAGGATTTAGGTCAGCCAAGGAACAAGCTCGAAACGGATAAGGGAAGATGCATATTTTAACATGACTGCATCAGGACACTGATAAAATCTCACCAGGAATATCAGTACACTAGGAAAAACTATTAAAGAATTAAATTGTTAGAATGATGAAAATATCCGCTCAGTTATTGTTGTTCATCCCGCTGACACTGGGGATTGGTATCGCGCTCACCATCCAAACGGCCATTAATAGCCAGTTGAGAGAATATTTAAATTCGCCTTTACAAGCTGCCCTTTTATCTTTTCTGGTTGGTACAATACTGCTGGCCATATTGGTGTTTTTTCAGCCAGCAGAAAAACCCGGTTTTGCTAACTTTGTGCAACTGCCGTGGTATTTATGGTTGGGGGGATTTCTGGGCGTGTATGCCATTAGCCTCAGTATTTATGCCGCGCCCAGACTCGGTTTTTTGACCCTGTCCGGTTTGATTATTTTTGGTCAACTGGTCACTTCAATGGTTCTGGATCATTTTGGTTTACTGGGTACAGAAAAAACACCGGTTAACTGGCAACGTCTGTTAGGTGGCGTAGTGATTTTTATTGGTGTGCTTCTCACTTTACAACGCTAACACCTCATTATTCTAAGCACATGATGAGTAATTTTTGTGTCTCATGTATCGTCGGTTACAACGACCCGTTATGAATTAAAACAGCTTTTTCATTTGATGATTCCGATTTTGGTCACTCAATTTTCCCAGGCCGGTCTGGGACTGATTGATACCATTATGGCCGGACGTCTGTCTCCGGTGGACCTTGCCGCGATTGCTGTCGGGGTCGGCTTGTGGATTCCGGTCATGCTGCTGTTCAGCGGCATCATGATTGCCACCACGCCTTTGGTTGCGGAAGCCAACGGTGCACGTACGCCTGAAAAAATTGCCAGCATTGCACGGCAATCGCTGTGGATTGCATTGCTTCTGGGTATCATCGCTGCGCTGATTTTACAGATCATGCCGTTTTTATTGCCTGTTTTAGGCGTACCTGAGGTCTTGCTGCCCAAAGCCAGCCTGTTCCTGCATGCCATTGGCCTGGGCATGCCTGCCGTGACCATGTATGCAGCGCTGCGTGGCTATTCGGAAGCGCTGGGGCATCCACGCCCCGTGACCGCCATTAGCCTGATTGCATTAATTGTTCTGGTGCCGCTGAACTTTATTTTCATGTATGGCTGGGGACCAATTCCGGAGCTAGGTTCGGCCGGTTGTGGTTTTGCCACGGCGATTTTGCAATGGCTGATGTTTATTGCACTCGCAAGCTATGTATTGAAAGCTTCGGCCTACAAAAAAACACAGCCCTTTGCCGCATTTGAAAAAATGAATCCCTACTGGATCAAGCGCATTTTAAAACTCGGTTTTCCGATTGGCTTGGCCATTTTTTTTGAAGTGAGCCTGTTCAGTACAGCTGCGATTGTACTTAGCCCTTTGGGCGAAACCCTGGTGGCCGCGCACCAGATTGCCATGTCCGTGACCTCGCAATTATTTATGATTCCGATGTCCCTGGCCATTGCGCTGACCATTCGTGTAGGTACGTACTATGGGGAAAAAAACTGGCAGGCGATGTATCAGGTGCAATATCTGGGTTTGGCCACCGGCACTGTTTTTGCCTTTGCCACCATGGCACTGATCTGGTTTTTCCGGCCAGAAATTGTGGCCATTTACACCTCGGATTATGAGGTCACTCAGGTCGCGCTGTATCTGCTGCTGTTTGCCATGGCCTATCAGCTGATGGATGCCTGGCAGGTCAGTGCAGCGGGTTGCCTGCGTGGTATGCAGGACACCAAAGGCCCGATGTGGATCACCATGATTGCCTATTGGGTCATCGCCTTTCCGGTCGGGGTTTATCTGGCGCGCTTTACCGACATGCAGGCCGCGGGTGTCTGGGTCGGCCTGATTGTCGGTTTAACTGTGGCCTGCATCTTGTTATTGACCCGTTTATATAGAATCAATCATCGACTTAGAACTTCTTAACAGCGTCTAGACTCATTCCTTTTCCCATGAAAAGGAATGAGATCAATACAAAATAAATAGAAAAACAATGATAAAAATTTCAATAATTTATCCACTTAAAAATGTTCTTGTTTTGAATGATCCCACTTTAAAAATGCCGCTTTTTAACAATTTAAAGTAGGCAATATCCAGTTTAACGCCTATGATCATTAAAACCCATCTCTGATGATCCTGAGGAATTTCGAATGGCAAAAACGGCTAGGACCCCCGGTCGTCGCTTTATGAAACTTGCCAGTATGACGGCGAGTATTGCAACTAAAACCGTGTCAAACTCGATTAAAAATTTTAATGCCGATGAAGAACAAAAAAATGCCGCGCGCACTAAACTTTTTCAGGATATAGGTTTACAGATTGCTGACACCCTGGGCGAAATGAAAGGTGCAGTCATGAAAGTGGGGCAAATTGCTTCCCAGTATAAAGACATCTTCCCGCCTGAAGTGGCGCGTGCCATCAGCAAGTTACAGCGCCAGGCCCCAGCGATGCCTTTTGCTGAAATTAAAGCACAAGTTGAAAAAGAACTGGGCAAACCGCTCAATCAAATCTTTAAACACTTCGATGAACAGCCTTTTGCGGCTGCATCTATTGGGCAGGTACATAAAGCCATCCTGCCGAACGGTCAGCAGGTCGTGGTCAAAGTGCAATATCCGGGCGTGGACGAAGCCTGTGAAAGTGACCTGAAACAGGTTCGCCTGGCCTTGCGTTTGATGGGTGTACTGAAAATTGACCGTAAATTGCAGGACCGCTTATTTAAGGAAATTCAGGAAAGTCTGGATAACGAGCTGAATTACCAGATTGAAGCGCAGAATCTGGAAGTGGCACGTACCTTCCATGAAACTTTAGACAGCAAGATTATTATCCCGCAAGTTTATAAAGACTATTCTTCGCGTCATATTCTGACTTTAAGCCTGGAACAGGGCGAAAGCATCGAAACGGCCAGTACCTGGTCTCAAGACATCCGTAATGAACTGGGTCGCCGTCTGTTCCGTGCCATTGGTCAGGAAATTTTTTATCTGAAACGTTTCCACTGTGACCCGCATCCGGGCAACTTTGCTTTCCGTGAAGATGGTACGGTGATTATTTACGATTATGGCGGTGTTAAAACCCTGTCCACTGAAATTGTTTCTAATTTCAAAACCCTGATTAATGCCGCCCGTGAAGGTAATATTGCCGAAATGGAACAGAAACTGGATGACCTGCACTCCCTCACCATGCAAGGCAAATTTCCTGAAGACCTCTATCGCCAGTGGCTGGAAGTGTTGATGCGTCCGCTGATCACCCATTACGATTTTGCCGAAAACTCGGCCCATCATGATGGTGTCGAGCTGCTCAAACCGTCATTAAAATATTGGGATGTGTTTAAGCCTTCACCGGATACCTTGATGGTCAACCGCACGGTTTCCGGACATTACTGGAATTTAATCCATTTAAAGGTCCATGATAACCTGAATGATTTATTCGAAGAGCTGGTGCCACCTCGCGTCTGATTACCAATAATAAACCCGGTTAACCAATCGTTACCGGGTTTTATTTGACCTTGCAATTGTTATGTTATAACATTTCTTTAAATTTAAAATATACGATGGAGAAATGTATGCGCCCAGGTATTCACCCAGATTATCAACAAGTCCTGTTCCACGACACCAATGCGGATGTCTATTTTGTGATTGGCAGTACCTTAAAGCCGACCCAGACCCGTGAATATGAAGGCCAGACTTATCCTTATGTCACTCTGGATATTTCCAGCGCCTCTCATCCGTTTTATACCGGTGAACAACGTCAAACCAGCAATGAAGGTCGTGTGGCAAGTTTCAACAAACGTTTCGCACGTTTCAAACGCTCACATTAACTTCATATTGTTTTAAGATTTCAACGCTAATCTTAAGACTTGAAAAGCCCAAGCACTCTTCTCCAGCCTGGGCTTCTTTTTTATGTTTATTCTCACTATTCAATTTATCTGCTGTGTAGCAGCCACTGAAACAGGTAAAAACCGAGCGTCAAAACCAGAATTCCCATCATTACGCTGGAAATCATATAGCCCAAAGCCAGTGTGGTTTGACCATGTTTTAATAACTGGAAGGTTTCCAGACCAAAACTGGAAAAAGTGGTAAAACCGCCTAAAATGCCGACCATCAGAAACAGACGTGCTTCATTTTGCAAAACGGGAAATTTCTGACTATAAGCAAAGAAAATACCGGCAAGCAGGCAACCAAAGATATTCACCCACCAGGTGGTCCATGGAAATCCGCTCGTGGGTTTAAATAGCAATATCCCTGCCCCATAGCGCAAACTTGCGCCCACCGCTCCCCCTAAAGCCACCAGTAGCCAATTCATATCCGTTCCATTTTTATCAAATCAAAGATCAGGACTGTGTAAATTCTGGGTCCACTATACCCTACAAATGAACTGAAATAGTAATGAAATGCTGCCCTAAAAATTGTTATAGTCTCGATGTTTTTAAACTGTTTTCTATGAATTGAGGAAATTATGGCTCAGGATTTATTGGCACAGCTTCAGGCAGGTGAAATCAAATTTGCAGACGTGATTGCATATATTGATGCCCGTTATCAGCATACCCCGACAGCATTTCAAAACGGCAAACAGGCCAATGCTGCAACCGAAAACCAAGGCAGTGCCAAAGTATTTTCTTTTGCCCAACTTAATGGTCTAGATCAGGCACAAACGCTCAGTTTATTTGCTGAACATTATGCAGCGGTATTAGCGACCCCTGAAGCCACAGACCACCAGAACATTCGCCAGTTTATGCAAAATGGCTGGGATGGCATTCAGTTTGATGGTCAGGCATTAACAGCGAAATAAGTTATTTATATATATTTTAGAATATAAAAGGCCCGCTTTAATCAAGCGGGCCTTTTACTCCTCCCTTAGAAAAAGGGAGGTCGGGAGAGATTTAGAAAATCAATAAATATCCCTTTTCATAAAAGTAATCTAAAAAAATTAAATCAGGAAATTCTGACCCGACAACGCCACTCATCAACCAGATTCTGTTCCCATGATCGGCCATGTTTCACGTGAATCCATTCTTCACCGGGTTGCAGTGCAGTAAATATAAACTGTTTTTGTCCACCCATACCCACCATCGGCGGTTGGCTTTCCCCTTGATCTTGCCGATAAATTTCTTCGACTTTTAAGATGTTCTGCGGCTCGGCCACTTGCCAGATATAACCTGTAGCCGGATTCTCTGGCAACGTTAATTCCAGGGTTTGCCCCACACTCATTTCCAGTAAAGCTGGACATTGCTGCTTTAAGGAATAGACATGAGTTTTGCCATCAACCGTTGGACTCACGCTACTACACCCCAGCATGCCAAATCCCATTATTGCGGCAAAACATAACCCTAAAACTTTCATCAACTTACTCTTAACTCTCTTCTTAGGGAAACGAATTAACCTTTAACCCGTTCAATCCATTCGATTGAACTGACACGAAATAGCTCACACGCGCCATCACCCGTATCGGTTGGGGTTAAAGATGAAGTCCAGACCAGATTTTTGTCTTTAATTTCCACCAGCTCGCCTTTCAGACGTACCAAATCACCGCGTTTGACATGTTTAATCTGCTTGGCAATTTGAGGGTTGGCAGGAATGATGTGCATATTCGACACCATCTGCATGGCCTGCTCGGCAGGAACGGGTAAGCGGTCAATCTTCCAGTTTAAATAGCGGTCATATTGGTTGACCGAGATATGCCGTGCAATTTCAGGCTCGGCAAACAGCCCCCAACTCACCGCATAGTCAATGGGCGAAAACTTGGCCTGTTCATCACTGGTATAGGTTTTCGAGCCTAAAATACGAAAATCCCCTTTAAAGGCTTGCAGCGTTCTGATGGACTGTTGTTTAGATACCGGAGCCAGACCTTTGGCAATATTATAGTCAACCGAGGCACTGGCACTCACTTGCAACATGCTCGCTGCAAATAAAGTACTGAATAATATTGACCTGATCATCTTTATGCCCCTAACAAATTTATTGATTTCTAAATTAATTTTAAGTCAGTCACCTTAAATAACTATATGGACTTGGTAACAATATAGATATGTTCAGTCACTTTTTTGTCTTATTCCCTGAACAGAAGATTGGTTAAACTAAAATGATATAAAGTAAGAAAAATTAAGTGACAATGATTTATAAATTTTACCAGCAACACATTTTTCCGCATTTGCTCAATCAGGTAATGCAAACACCCAGCCTCATGGATCAGCGTCGCGAACTACTACTCCCCATTGCAGGCGAAGTGCTGGAAATTGGCTTTGGTACCGGAGTGAATCTGCCTTTTTATCAAAATGTCGATACGCTCTACGCACTGGAACCGAATGCCGATATTTATCAGCTGGCGATTAAACGCGTGCACGAAAGTGCCATTCATGTGCAGCACGTTCAGGCCAGTGCAGAAAAGCTGCCTTTTGCCGACAATAGTATCGATCATATCGTCAGTACCTGGACACTTTGCAGTATTGAACATCTGGATCAGGCCCTGGCAGAATTGCATCGCGTGCTCAAGCCTGGCGGAACCTTGCATCTGGTCGAACATGTACTGTCTGACCGCCCGGCACTGCAACATCTGCAAAACCTGCTGACGCCCGTTCAAAAACGCCTTGCCGATGGCTGCCATCTGAACCGCAATATTGAACAGGCCTTGCTGGATGCACATTTCAGCTTTACAGAAAAACATTATCTGGATGCGGCTGGTATTCCTAAAATTGCCCAGCGCATGTTGTTTGCACGCGCTCAAAAACAATAGACTTCTTTCATCAATTGTTTTCAATGACTGCAAGTTTTTCAAATTGAATATTGTTTGACTTATCAAAGATCTCTAGTGATGTTGAATTCAACCTCATGCAGTCATCATCACGGTGTTAATCATCAAAATCGATGCGCACCGTTTCAAAACGTACCCGCCCTTCCCGAACGGCCTGGGCAATCGCCTGTTGCCCCTTAGTCAGGCGTGCACCGCCACTTTTAATATCAATCAGTACCACCTCGATATCTTCGGGACTTCCCTCGCCATCCCGCAGGTCGGTATAGCCATCGAAAACCACATAATCCACCGGATCGCCCAGAAATTTGGCATCACTGGGTAAATACTGAAACTGGGGCATAATCGGTGCCAGCTGCTCGGCCATTTTGCCTTTTAGCACCGCACGACTGGTATTGACGCTGCGTTTTTGCGCATGGGCCAGAGCCTGCTGATGCTCCAGTTCCAGTTCCGCAATGTACTGCTCATACTCTGCCTTGACGCGTCCATTACGGGTGTTGCTTAAAATCATGGTGGTGAGCACCACGCCAATACACGCACCAATCAGCATTGCCATCCAAATGGACATTCTTTTTCCTTAATTGTAAAAATTACCGCTACTTATATCTTTAGACTTTTGTCATGAGTCATCTTCATCACATCAAACAATGATATGCTAGGACTGAGCAGAATAAAATCGTTAGGGTCATGAAAACTATCTTAATTGCCAATCAAAAAGGGGGATGCGGGAAAACTGTTACCGCAATTAGTCTTGCTAGCGCTTTGGCACAAAAGGGATATAAAGTTGCACTTGCCGATGCAGATAATCAGAAATCGGCCTTGCAGTGGCTGAAACAGCGTCCGGAAGATGCAGCTCCTATTCAAAGCCTGGACTGGCGTCAGGAAAAATCGATTGGTGAGGTGCCTAAAAATATCGAATATCTGATTGTGGATGCTCCTGGCGCCCTGTCCGGCGAGCATGCCGAACAGCTGATCAGTGAAGCCCATGCCATTATTACGCCATTGCAGCCTTCTTTCTTTGATATAGAAAGTACCCGCCGTTTTCTGAAGCATTTAAAAGAGATTAAGCGTATCCGCAAAGGCAAGGTGCAAATTTTACTGTTGGCCAACCGGATGAAAGCAAACAGTGCCAGCTCCAAAGATATCCAGGATTTCTTCCAAAAAATTGAACAGCAGCCGGTAACCTGGATTTCCGAACGGGCGGCCTATGCCCAGCTTGCCATGCATGGACTGAGTGTTTTTGATAAAACGCAAAAAAACTATTTGTCCATGCAAGCGCAATGGCAACCGCTGTTAAATGCCATTATTGATGATCCCAGTGCCTGGTTTTAATTGCATTGAATGGCGCAGTCCAAGCTTTGGCATGGAAATGTTCAATAAATATTCATCACAACTTACCCAGCTCTCGTTTTCGGGAGCTTTTTTTTCGGTTAAGATGATCTCCGAACTTAGGAAGTAGTCAGTGAATTCAGTGCAACATTACGCGCCCACATTACAAAAGGTTTTATTATTTGGACTGTTTTTTGTCCTGATGTATTTGAGTTTTAATGTGCTCAAATATTTTATTGTACCTGTGGTTTGGGCGGCAATTATTGCCTATGTCACCTGGCCGCTGTATCAGTCGGTATTGCGCATGTGTGGACAGCGTCCTACGCTGAGCGCCACAGTAATGATTCTTTCTGTCGTTTTAGTCCTGGGTTTACCGATTATTTTTGCGATCTTCATGTTGCAGCATGAAGGCCGAAACCTGTATTACGAATTACAGAAACAGGTGTTTTCCGGTCACCTGAACGTTCCTGACTTTATCCGGCAGTTACCTTTTATTGGCAAAGAAATTTCACGTACGTTAAGAGAGATTAATCAGGACCCGAACAGCATTATCCAGTCCGTCTCGATCTGGATTCAAGGTCATTTAAATTACGGAAAAGCGGTACTGAACGAAGTCAGCAAGAACATGATCAAGCTCTGCTTTGCCGTGCTGTCGTTATTTTTCTTCTACCGTGATGGTCACACCATTTTACATCAGGTCAGCAAAGCCTTGGAAATGGTGATTGGTCCGCGTATCCACCATTACCTGGACACGATTTCTGAAACCACACGTGCCGTAGTTTACGGTGTAGGACTGACTGCCATTGCCCAATCGGTTCTGGCAGGCATCAGCTATTTTGTAGCCGACGTGCCTAACCCGATGGTGCTGACCATCATTACCTTCCTGCTGGCACTGATTCCTTTTGGGCCTCCGATTGCCTATACCTCTGTTTCGCTATGGTTATTTTCTCAGGGGCACACCATTGAAGCGATCGGGGTGATGGTATGGGGCGTATGTGTGGTCAGTACCGCAGATAACGTAATCCGTCCACTGGTGATTTCAGGGGCTACCCAGATTCCCTTCCTGCTGATTATGTTTGGTGTGCTGGGTGGGCTGGCCAGCTTCGGTATGGTGGGATTGTTTGTCGGTCCGGTCATACTGGCGGTATTACTGGCGATCTGGCGGGAATGGCTGCATGAAACCAATGAAACTGAAGGCTTAATGATGCCCAAAGCCACCCTTGCCCATGATATTGATGATGAAACCCATCATCCTGATTAAGCTGACAAGCCCAGGTTAAGAAACTTATACATTCCACTACTTAAATCACGTGGTCTTGCATCCACGACTTTGTTTCAATGGTGCCAATTATAAAAAAGTCAGGATGCTTACAGTCATGAAAATACCATTTAAACCCCTTGCAATTGCCACCCTGGGGGCAATATTTTTGGCTGGTTGCGCCAGCCCCCAACCTATAGATGAACATAAAGCGCAACACGTCACGGTCAATGCCGTCACTGCACAAGGCATAGGCAATAAAATCGGGACAGTAGAATTACTCGATAGCCCTTCTGGTCTGGTCATCAATACCGATTTACGTAATCTGCCACCTGGCCCTCACGGCTTCCATATTCATGAAAAAGGTTTGTGTGGCCCGGCAGAAAAAGATGGCAAAATGGGCGCCGCCCTTGCCGCTGGCGGTCATTTCAACCCCAACCAGGCGCCACATCACGGTACACCACTCACCGGACATCTGGGAGATTTACCCCTCATTACCGTGGATGCTTCAGGAAAATCTCAGGAAAAACTGGTGGCCCCACGTTTAAAACTGGCCGATGTTCAAGGCCTGGCGATTATGGTGCATGCCGGTGGTGACAACTATGCCGATGAGCCCAAACCTTTAGGCGGTGGCGGAGACCGGATTGCCTGTGGTGTGATTCAATAATGTGTCCATAAAACCATAAAATAAAAAAAGCAGGCAGAGTGTCTGCTTTTTTTATGATGACCTCACAATCAGAGATCGTACCGAGCCACATTGGGGGTGAATAACTTCACAGCTCTACGGAAAAAGCAGGCTATATTCACACTAATCGAGCTTTAGAAAAAGCCTGAACTGGCTGAAAGACCGGTTTCAACACGTGATTATAAGCATTTGATAAGTTATTAAAATATATCGAGCTTTTATTCACCATTGCGGCAATATTCGGTACACTCAGGGTTCATTCTCATTAATTTAAACATGACCATGAATATTCAAACTTTACGTGTTGTCGGTCTTTTAGAAGGACTTTCCTTTCTCCTGCTTTTGTTTATCGCCATGCCAATGAAATATATGCTGGATAATCCAATTCTGGTGAAATATGTTGGTATGGGACACGGCGTACTGTTTATCCTGTTTTTAATTGTTTTGTTTGTTGTGTGCGAAAAACAGAAATGGTCGCTTCAGATGTTTATTTTGGGGTTGATTGCATCTATTTTACCGTTTGGCACTTTTGTTTTCGATCGCAAGTTAAAGGCTGTTGCGCAGCCGATTGCCGAGTCCAAGCTATAGTTTCTGATTAAAGGGCTATGTCCTTTTTCAGCAAATAATAATATTCCCTCTCCTTCTAGGAGAGGGTTAGGGAGAGGTCATTTTACAATCTAAATACACCCTCATCCCTTGCGGAATATATTCCTCATATCCTACAAAGAGAGGGAAAAAAATCAGTCACTTAAAACTGTCCCTGCTTCACCCGTTCCTTTAAAATCTGCTTGAGCATCGCTCGCGGAAAACTGAACCACAGTGCAATTAAAACAAAACACGCCACGCTATATGCCAAATAGTGGTAGTGTTCATACATCACCCGAACCAGTTCAATAATGATAAAGAAGCTGAACATCAACAGCATCGAAACGGCTGCTGCCACTGTACCTTTGGATACTTCCGATGACATCAGCGCAAAACGATACAGCACCGAAAAGCTGATACCTTCACCAAAGCTGATGAGCGTCATGCCTGCAATGAGGCACCAGATCAGATAATCCGGAAAAATCACCCCAACCAGTAAAATTACCGTGCCGAGCAGCATAATCGGCAAGCCCATCAGCACCGATCTGCCCAAAGCCAGTTTGTCGATAATTTTAATCAGCACCACATTACCGACAATCAATCCGCCCAATACCGGAAATTGTGCCAAACCATATTGCATGCTGCTAAAACCCAGTTCTTCCACCAGCATGACCGGTGACAGTGCAATCCAGAGCATCAACGGCATACTGACCATCGGCAAAGCCAAGGTCATGGCCAGAAAACGTCTGTTTTTATAAACCTGTTTAAAGTCATCCCATATATAACCGAATGGCTGTTTTGGTAGGCTGACTTTGTTCTCGGGCATTTTGGCTTTCAGTCCAAACCAGCTTAAAAAGGCTAATGACGCGATGCCGATAAAGCCCCAATGCCATGACACATGGTCAATCAGGAATGCACCAATCACGGGACCGAGTAATGGTGCAAGCAGGGAAATATTGGCCATCAGTGCCATGACTTTAATCGCGTCACGTTCTGCAAAAGTTTCCTGAATGGCAGCATAACCGACGGCAGAAATGACGGTGAGACCAATCCCCTGTAAAAAGCGCAGTGCCAAAAAGCTTTCAATATTTTTCGTTAGCAAAATCAGCAAGCAGCACAATACAAAGAACAGTACGCCTGCAAGCAGCACTTTTTTACGTCCCAAACGGTCGGACAATGGGCCGAGTAACCAGGCCACACATGCCCCACCCAGCAGGTAAAACGACATGGAAGATGGTGCCCACGAACTGCTGACGCCAAAGTCTTTGGTAATGGCGAGCATGGCAGGCTGCACCAGGTCATTGCCAATATAAACGGAAAACTCAAACAGGACCAATGCCAATGGGAACATCAGCGTGGCACGGCTTAAGGTGGCGGTATAGGACTTTGAGGTTTGCATAAGCTGCTAGAAATCTACCATTCATTAACATGCTTATATTAAACATGTTTTAAATACTTATATTATCCCATACAGCTTATGATTATATTATCGCTTTCGTATTTGTGAAAATTCCAGCATTTAATGTCATAAGAACAAAATTTAGTTATCTAATCAAATTCAATTAATTACCTATTTTCTGGATATTTTCTAGTATCAAGAAATGACTCATAATTTTGATAATAATATTCAGCTATTTTATCCATTGTTTCTAATCTGCATTTATTATTAAAAGTAGCAATACGCCCTGCAGGAAACCAATTTCCACCATTTTCTAAGTTTTTTTCAAAATAAGTTGCCAATAATCCTAATTTCGAGTCAGGACAATTGGCAACTAAACGCCCCATAGCTCTTTCCATAAGGCTCGAAGGCATCATGTCTTTTTTTACAGTATCTAATAGCTCTATTTTCCCACTTTCTGCATTGATTATTTTAGCCATGAGTACATCTCTCCAGTGATCTTCTGGACTTTGATCTGAGATTATTAAATGTATCACAGCAACATATGGGAACCCTGCTTCAATCAATCCTTTAGCCTGTGAAAACCCAAACTCATTTGGAGATTTGTGCTGTTTTATAAATTTTGCTCTTATAATTTTTAATTCAATAGCTATAGTTTTTGAAATGATTAGTTTATCGTCTTCATATGGAATAATTAAAAAATCTATATCTCCAGGAAACTTTAATGTTGGGAATACTTCCCCCGATATCGTAAATGGTTTAATCAAAATTCCACTATTCTTCCCCATTCCCTCAAAATGATCCCTCATTATTTGCCTATATCCCAAACCAAATAAATATCGATTACAGACATATCTTAAACCTAAGGCAATCTCATCATCTTTATTTACTAATTTTTTATTTATATAAAAAATCACCTCACCATCTTTTTTAGATATAGGTTTTAACTTAATTGGTTTTATATAGTCTTCCAAATTATTTGACATCCATCTCTCCCCAAACGCAAAAAAGCGCATCAATCGATACGCTTTTTATGCAGCATAACAGCTTACTTTTCAACCATAAATCAAAGATTTATTAAGGGCATTTCGCTTTCTGAAAAGACTTGGTATTTTTCCCACGCAGACATTGATACGATTTTTCTGTATCTACCTTCTTCCAGTCCCCATCCACCAGTTTAAAACTATACACCGTACGCATTGAACGAACCGAGTCATCCATTAAACCCGTTTCCGTGACTTTTACCTGAGCAGCAGTTGGTGACTCTACACTATTAAAAAACTGACGAATCTCCACCGTTGCCGAACCCTTACGCAAATCCGGTCGTTCTTTTAACACTTGCTGCAAAGGCGTATTAGAAGAACCAATATTCACTTTAGAGGCCAATTTTTTAGTTGTTGCACAACCCGTCGTGATTAAGCCCAAACACATTATAGAGGTAGAGAGTAAACGTAACATTGGGAAATCTCCCCCATAAAAAAAAGACATCGCATCTATGATGCCATGCCTTTTTTTCGTACTCGATAACAGTTATGTAGTCATCGGCGCATAGAACTTACAGGTTAAATATTAAAGATCGAACAGTTTACCCGGGTTCATAATGCCGTTTGGATCGAATACCTGTTTCAAGGCTTTCATGTAGCCAATTTCTTCTTCAGAACGGGTGTAGTTGAGGTAAGGTTTTTTAGTCATACCAACACCGTGTTCTGCAGAAATCGAACCGTCATATTTTTTCACAGTATCGAATACATATTTGTTCACCACCTGACATTTGGCAAAGAATTCATCTTTAGACAGGTTCTCTGGTTTTAAGATGTTCAAGTGCAAGTTACCGTCACCAATATGACCGAACCAGCAGATTTCAAAGTCAGGGTAATTATCCGCAACAATCGCATCAATTTCTTTAATAAATGCAGGAACATGCGTAATGAGTACGGAAATGTCATTTTTGTATGGTGTGAACGGTGCGATTGATTCAGAGATATCTTCACGCAAACGCCATAAGCTGTGTACCTGTTCCAGGCTTTGGCTCATTACGCCATCCAGCACCCAACCCTGTTCCATGCAATGCTCAAAAATTTCCATCGCCTTGTCCATGATTGGTTCAAATGGCGCTTCAAATTCAAGCAGTACATAGAATGGACATTCCGTTTCAAACGGACGTTGTACATGACCATGATCCAGCACTTTTTGCATCGCAAGTTCACCAAAGAACTCAAATGCAGTTAAATCAATTTTCGCCTGGAAGGCGTGAAGAACTGGCATCACGGCTTCAAAGTCAGGTACACCCAGGACCATCACTTGCAGGTCTTGCGGTTGACGTTCCAGCTTGATTTCAGCTTCAGTTACCAGACCAAGCGTACCTTCACCACCAATGAACAAATGTTGTAATGCATAACCGGTCGCGTTCTTGATCATGCCCTTGTTCAGGCGCAGGATGTCGCCTTTACCAGTTACAACGGTCAGACCCAGCACCCAGTTACGGGTCATGCCGTATTTGATCACTTTAATACCGCCGGCATTGGTGCCGATGTTACCGCCAATTTGTGATGAACCTGAAGACGCGAAATCCACCGGATAATACATGCCCTGTTCTTCGGCATAGTTTTGTAACTGTTCAGTCACCACACCCGCTTGTACACGCACCATACGGTCTGCAGGGAAGAATTCCAGAATCTGGTTCATCTTGTCCATGCTAACCACAATTTCACCGTTGGCTGCTACTGCACCGGCCGATAAACCGGTACGGCCGCCCGACGGTGTGATGGCAATATTGTGTTCATTGGCAAATTTAACAATCGCCTGCACCTGTTCCGTACTTGATGGAAAAACAATGACTGATGGGTTTGGATCGAAATGCTTGGTGTAGTCTTTGCCCCAGGCATCGAGACTAGCAGCATCAGTTTTAATGCGGTTTTCACCCACAATGGCTGTCAATTGGGTTAATAACTCAGGTGTTAAAGCGACTGGAGCATTCATCGTTTGCAGACCTAGCAAGAAATATACAAGTGGTGGACGGTCTATAGAGCATTCTTTGCAAAGAGATTTACAAAAAAATCATGTCTTAGACTGGGTGTGAGCATAAAATCAACAATATAACTGTGATCGATTTCACTACTCGACATTATAAGACATTTTTTACTGAAACCTGGTGAAAATAAGCATTTTGACAATCTAGGCTTAAAAATTACAGCTTTAGTTAGACCAAAATCTGTAGTTCCTGGCATATGTATGGCAAAAATACCTATAGTCTCCGTCATAAAGGAAATGTATATAGACCCTTCTCGTATGTTATCATATCGCGACTAAATTTGGCCTTTGTAGCGGAGCCGTAATGAGCCAACATCTTTCACTGCCTAAAGATAAAATTCGTTTCTTGTTGTTAGAAGGCGTTCATCAAAACGCAATCGACACTTTAAATGCTGCTGGATACACCAACATCGATTACCGTAAAACTGCGCTTGAGGGTGAAGCGTTGAAAGAAGCGGTAAAAGATGCTCACTTCATTGGTATTCGTTCACGTACTCAACTGACTGAAGAAGTATTCGAAGCAGCCAACAAGCTGATCGCTGTTGGCTGTTTTTGTATCGGTACCAACCAGGTAAACCTGGATGCAGCAATGCGTCGCGGTATTCCAGTATTTAACGCACCATATTCAAATACCCGTTCAGTAGCTGAACTGGTACTTGCTGAAGCTATTTTATTGCTTCGTGGCGTACCTGCTAAATCTGCTTCTACTCACCGTGGTGGCTGGAACAAGTCTGCAGTAGGTTCGTATGAAACTCGTGGTAAAACTTTAGGTATTGTCGGTTACGGCTCAATCGGTTCTCAACTTTCAGTGCTTGCTGAAAGCATGGGTATGAATGTCATTTATTATGATGCAGTAACCAAACTTCCTATGGGTAACGCACGCCAGGTCGGTACGATGGGCGAGTTGCTTGCAAATGCTGACGTGGTATCTCTACACGTTCCAGACGTTCCATCTACGCGTAACTTCATGGGCAAAGAACAGTTTGCTCAAATGAAAGAAGGTTCAATCTTCATCAATGCTGCACGTGGTACATGTGTAATCATTGAAGACCTTGCGGATGCCATCAAGTCTGGTCACATTGCAGGTGCTGCAGTTGACGTATTCCCTAAAGAGCCTAAAGCCAACGGTGAAGAATTCGTTTCTCCACTTCGTGGCCTGGACAACGTGATCTTGACACCTCACGTGGGCGGTTCAACCATGGAAGCGCAAGCCAACATCGGTCTTGAAGTTGCAGAGAAATTCGTTGCTTATTCAGATAAAGGCATGACCTTGTCTGCGGTGAACTTCCCTGAAATCGCGTTGCCATTGACTGAAGGTAAACACCGTTTACTGCACATTCACAAAAACATTCCAGGCGTGCTGTCTAAAATCAACAACCTGTTTGCTGAACACGGCATCAACATCTCTGGTCAGTCTTTAATGACTAAAGGTGATGTCGGTTACCTGGTGATGGACGTTGATGCAACTGCGTCTAAAGAAGCACTCGATACGCTTCACGAAGTTGAAGGCACAATCCGCGTTCGCGTATTGTTCTAATTCAGTTTTATTTAAAAAACCACAGCATTCATGCTGTGGTTTTTTATTTTTCCAGATTTTTAAAATCTGGCATTTTGCCTATCTCATTTTGTGCGAACAATCAGATCAGATTAAGGGTCAGCCAATTTTCAAAATTGCCCTGCTACAGACCGTACTGATCATGCTGATTACCCTGATCAGCAAGCCACGAACCAAACTGCAAACCCATTAAAAAATGGATCATTTAAATTCAAATCGATAAAACCATCCTGCATCTACCGATTATTTTAAATTCAAAGTTCTGAATTTAAAATTTTCCACAGTAAAAACTCAAAAAATCAGCATGAACCGCTATACTGTGCACACCCATAACATGGTTAATTAACTTGACCATCCAACTGCGTGTCTCATGCCAAATTCTCAACTTCTTGCCGTAGTGTTCATGGTTCTGTCCATGATCTCCTATCAAATTAGTGCATCTTTCGCCAAACAGCTGTTCATGGTGCTCGATCCCCTGACCGTGACGATTTTGCGCTTGTGTTTTGCCGCGGTGATTGTTTGCATCATGTTTCGTTCATGGCACATCTTAAAGCGGCTGTCCTTTTTAAAATGGCGTGACCTACTCTGCTATAGTGCAGCACTTGGGTTCATGAATATCCTGTTCTACATGTCCTTGGGCAAACTGCCTCAAGGCATTGCGGTGGGTCTGGAATTCATCGGCCCTTTAGGACTGGCTTTGCTGTCGATTAAGCAGCGTAGTGATTATCTGTGGGTCGGACTGGCCATTTTAGGCATTGCCCTGATGGTGCCTTGGGGACAGGCTCGAAGTGAACAATTTTCGCTGATCGGTGCTGCATGTGCCTTGACGGCGGGGCTGTGCTGGGCTTTTTATATTTATTTTGGTCAAAAGGTGGTGCAGCAGAATATTGGTATGCATGCCTTAACCATTGCCATCAGTTTGTCTGCTCTCAGCCTGTTACCGATTGGCTTATACAACAATGCTGCTGCATTGGTGGAAACCCAGTACTGGGGCAAAGCCCTGGCAATCGCGATACTGGCCACCGCCATTCCTTATGCGCTTGATCTACAAGCGTTGAAGCATTTAAGCAAACTGAGTTATGGCACCTTATCCAGCCTTTCTCCTGCTCTGGCTGCACTCACGGGACTGCTTTTGCTTGGAGAAAAAATAGGATGGCTACAGTGGATTGCCCTGCTGTGTGTCATGCTGGCATCGGTTGGCGTGACATTTAGAGCCAGTAAAACACCAAATCCTCAAAGCTCATAATCAGAAAACCTGGTAAAAAAGATGGCTACACGCCGTCTTTCTGTTTATATCGCTTTAAGTCAGACTGTCTTTATCTGCCTTTTTATACTTTTTATATTCAGCCAAATATTTCTTGGCTAGACTTATCTTTTGCTGGTCTTCCAGAATTTTACCCGCCTGCTGGAAAAAACCATGCTCTTCCTCTTTTAAATGATGATGCACCTTTTCAGAAAGTTTCTTGGCTATCGCCAACCAACCATGATTGCTAAAATCGGTTTCGGTCAATTGGTCAAGTAATTCATCAATTTCATGGTGTTCCGCCAGGGCATGACGGGTAATACTCAGGCCAGAATCGGTCATCATCAAAGGAATATATAAATAACGATCCTCAGCAACTGCATGAGCAAACAGTTCATTTTTAAGCAGTTCAAACAGCTCACGACGTTCTTCACTATTCCCCGAGGTCTGGATTAATTTTTCAGAAAGTTCTCTCTGGATTTCATGGCTTGCACGTAAAGCTTCGAAAATATTCATCTACACCACCCTTTAATTTGCTACAGCCGCTACACATTCAAAAGACTGCTTATCATTATTTTGAAGACATTCTGCTCATGATCTTAAAAGCGAATGACGCACATGTGGGTGACGAGATGAAGCAATTTGTATAAAAAATTTTAATATCGGGAATGATTTAAGGAAAAAAGGTCTGATATCCCAAACGAACGATCAGGATGCTGACTAAAATTAAAAACAGAATACGGATAAAACCGCTGCCGTATTTCAAGGCAGCTCGCACACCGACTATTGAACCGACTACATTGGCGGCAGCCATCATCAGCCCCAAACCAAACAGGACATGACCCGTAGGGGCGAAAAAGCTCAGTGCAGCAAGGTTGGTGGTTAAATTGGCCACCTTGGACAAGGCCGAAGCATGCAAAAAGTCCGCTTGAAGATAACGGATAAAAAAGAAGATAAAGAAACTGCCAGTGCCTGGACCAAAAATGCCGTCATAAAAACCAATCGCGAGGCTGCCTACAGCAGCCAGCAGCAAGATTTTCGGTGTCAGTTCCTGCCGTACATGTACTTGCCCAAACTGCTTTTTCATAAAGGTATAGATGGCAATCACAATCAGCATCACTAGCACAAAAGGACGCAGCACCTCTTTGGGAATCATGCTGACACAGGCCGCCCCGGCAAAGGAGCTGACAAAAGCACAGCTGGCTATAACCGCCAGCAGCTTCCAGCGCAGTTTGACCTGACGCACAAATGAATAGGCCGCCGATGCAGTACCGCAAATCGAGGACAGTTTGTTGGTGCCAAACACCGTCGCTGGCGACAGTTGCGGCATGGCATTCATAATGGCCGGAATTTGAATCAACCCGCCACCTCCTACTGCTGCATCAATCGCACCGGCAAAAAATGCAAAAAACAGAAGGCTTAAGACAATTTCAATTTCCATACATTTATTTCAACAATTATTCGAGATTTAACACGCGTTTCGGAACCAGACGCTTACGGTCGGTAATTTTAGCCAGACCCAGACATTTTTCGCCATCAAACACCAGCACCTGTGCTTCCGCAGCATGTTCAATATTGCTTTCCATGCCACGGCTAAAATATTCTGCACGTCCTTCAGGTGCCTGAACTTTAGGAAAATGATCGACCGGTGCATAGGCAGGCAGCAACAAAGCCTCTCGCTGCTGTTCAGTCAGACTCTCCAGATATTCGATCGTATATTCAGGAATCAGGTCAAAATGACCGGTTTTAATCCGGTGCAGATAAGTCAGATGACCATATGTACCCAAGGCTTGGGCAATATCTTCGCCCAATACACGAATGTAGGTGCCTTTAGAACAGGTCACCTCAAGGGTAATACTATTTTCAGTAAAAGAAAGTAATTCGATGGCATAAATATGAATCGGACGGGCTTCCCGTTCAATTTCTATCCCTTTACGCGCCAATTCATACAGCGGACGGCCTTCTTTTTTCAGTGCCGAATACATGGGTGGCACTTGCTGAATATCGCCAACAAATTTTTCCAGAACCTGCTTTATTTTGTCTTCCGTCAATGCAGGTACAGCCTGTTCCAGCAGCACCTCACCTTCAACATCACCGGTGGTGGTGCTGTGCCCCAAGTGAATCGTGGTCTGGTAGCGCTTGGTCGAATCGAGTAAATAATGGGAAAATTTGGTGGCCTCACCCAAACAGATGGGCAGTAAGCCTGAAGCCAGTGGATCCAGTGCGCCGGTATGTCCGGCCTTTTCTGCCCGATAGAGCCAGCGCACTTTTTGCAAGGCCGCATTTGAACTGATACCTAGAGGCTTATTCAGTAAAAATACGCCGCTGATATGACGGCGCTGAATTTTAGGTGAAGTCTTTTTCATAGTGAAAATCAATCAAGTTCAAACGGCTGCTATGTTAGCAACCGCTTGTCATTTTTTACAACTTTTCTACGTTTTATTCAGTTTTTTATGGCAAATTGAGTTCAATTTTAGAACCTTAATAAACAGAAAAAGAAGGTTGCATAGGAAATGCATAAACATCATAAATTATGGATTATTTTGCTGGTAATTTTGGTATGTCTAGGCGTGCTGTTATTTTGGCTCGCCCCGTCCCAGTCGACCGCAGAACGAACTGATGCTGCTCAAACCCTTAATGCACCACCTCCTACCTTAACCTCATCAATGCCTGCCCCCACAGACCAAAGTCGGGCTTTGGTCAGTCCTAGCCAGCAAGACACCGAAGTGAACTGTCAGTTAAGCCTGGACAATGCCAATCGCTTGATTGTGAATGAACAGACCCGCAACTGTTTTGAATATTTCATTACCCAGTATGGCGAAAAAGATCTCAAGCAAATCAAACATGATTTCAAAGCCTATATCCAGCAAAACTATAAAGAACCCGCTCTAGGGCAAATTATTGATTTGTGGAACCGCTATATCAATTACCGGGAAAAACTGGGCGAGTTGCAGCCCCCAAATATCGATAAGGAAGATCCTAAATATTACCAAAGCATTTTTGCCCATATGAAAAACCTGCGTAAACAGCTGTTTTCTGACTACGAAATTGAAGGCTTATTTGGTACTGAAGATACCTATCATGAATACACGCTCAATCGCATGACCGTTCTGGCAGACAAGAGCTTAACCGAAGCACAAAAAGCACAAAAATTAAAAGATCTTTTCAACCAGTTACCTGAAGACTGGAAAGAAAATCTCGAACAGCTCAATAAACTGGAAGATCTGCGTAAACTCACAGCGGATATTAAAGCGCGTGGCGGTTCAGCCGAAGATATTCATCAGATGCGCATGAATCTGGTCGGTCCTGAGGCGACGCAACGTCTAGAAACCCTAGATAAGCAACGCAATGACTGGAAAGACAAGGTCAATCAGTATCTGGCTGAACGGGACAGCATCATGAAAAGCGGCATGAGTGACGAGGCCAAGCAGCAAGCCGTACAAAAATTACGGACTCAGCACTTTAATAAACCCCAAGAACAACTACGAGTAGGGACTTTTGAAACCATCCATGATCAGGGAGGAAAATTACCATATACCGAATAATCTTAATGTCGTCTGATAAGGAGATGAGATGGATCAACTTATGGATGTACTGATATGAATAAAAACAAAAGTATTAAAAGGAAAAGTTGATGAAAACTTTAAAAAGTAAAAAAGCGCTAACGCTTGCTGTAATGATGACCCTCACTTGCGGTCTTACAGCTGAAACACAGGCAGCAAAAGGAATTTTGCAGATTCAAGAAACGGTCAAATCCGACTATGCCAAGACCCGGTATCCCATTGTCATGACCCATGGCTGGTTGGGCTGGTCACGCATCGGCGATGACAGTTTCAATATTGATTACTGGTATCAGATTTTGCCTGATATGGCGCGCAATGGTTCGACTGTTTTTGCCGCACAACTCTCCCCGGCCAATACCACCGAGTTCCGTGGTGAACAGCTGATTGCTCAAGTCGAAGAAGTGCTCGCAATTACGGGAAAGGATAAAGTGAACCTGATTGGTCACAGTCATGGCGGCCCAACCGTACAGTATGTCGCAGCCGTAGAACCGCAATATGTGGCATCAGTCACGGGCGTGGGCGGAACCTATCGCGGTTCTAAAGTCGCCGATGATATTCAGAGCAATAGCATTAGCCGCACTGCCTTCAATATTCTGGGACAATACATCATTGGTCCACTGATGACCTGGGCTCAAGCCAATCCGGACATTCCGGTAAGCTTTGATGCTTCAATGAAGTCTCTGACTGAAGTGGAATCTACAAACTTTAATAAACGTTTCCCAACCTCTGCTTTGGCTTCAGACTGTAACAAGAGCGGTGCCAAAGTAGATAAAGGCATTTATTACTATTCCTGGGGTGGAACTGCACAAACCACCAACCTGCTGGACATTGATAGCATCTTGATGCAACTCGGACCATTATCTTATGGCAACAAAGACAATGATGGTATGGTCGCTCGCTGTAGTTCACATATTGGTCTGGTCATTCGTGATAATTACAATCTCAATCATACTGATCTGGCGAATATGATGTTTGGTTTAAAAGGAATGTTCGCCCCTGATCCAGTTACCCTGTTCAGACAACATGCCAACCGTTTAAAGTTACAAGGTTTATAATAACCAGCACATCCGGGATATTTTCCCTGATGTGCCCCTTGTTTAAAAATATTTTGTTACATCTATATATTTCACTGATCGAGAACTTATCGTTATTTCATTCTGCCTTATTCAATAATTAATATGACAATCTAAATTGTCTAAAAATAAAAGCATCAAGAAAATATAAAAAATGAGGATTTTTTATGAAATATGGATTATGGCTCGCCGGTCTAGTCACCAGCACGCTATTGGGTACGGCTCAGGCATCCAACACCTCACAGGTGACAGCGAAAGCGGTCTCAACTTATGCAAAAACCAAATACCCGATTGTCTTTAGTCACGGTATGGCAGGTTTCATTACCGTAGGTACAGACCAGTTTGGTCTTGATTACTGGTATCAGATTTTGCCCGACTTGGCACGAAACGGTGCCAATGTCTGGGCCACCCGCGTATCGCCATTTAATTCATCTGAAATTCGTGGCGAGCAACTGGTACAACAAGTCGAAGAGATTCTGGCATTAACCGGGGCAGAAAAAGTCAATCTGATTGGTCACTCGCATGGTGGCCCAACAATTCGCTATGTGGGCGGAGCATTGCCAGACAAAGTTGCTTCCATGACAGGTGTAGGTGCGCCACATAAAGGCTCGCCTGTGGCAGACCTGATTTTATCTGCTGAAGGCACAGCGATCGAAGGCCCACTGGTAGGGGTAATCAATTTTGTTTCCAAAGCCATTACCTGGGCACAAGGGCTTGACCCGCAAAGCTTCCCGCATGATTCACTTGCAGGCGGAACAAGCTTAACCCTTGCAGGCTCTGCACAGTTTAATGCCAAGTTCCCTATCGGCATGCCAAGCACAGCTTGTGGCGAAGGCAAGTTACTCGACCAGGGCATTTATAACTATTCCTTTACCGGTGTCGGGACAGTAACCAATTTGCTGGACCCTGATGGTGCCTTAAAAGTAACAAGTTTGCTGATTGATGGCGGCAAAGAAAATGATGGCCTGGTGTCGCGTTGCAGTGCCAAGTTTGGTAAAACCATCCGCGATAACTATAACTGGAACCATTTAGATGAAGTCAATCAGGTTCTTGGTTTGAAATCTTTATTTGCACCAGACCCGGTAGATGTCTACCGCCAGCATGCCAACCGTTTGAAACAGCAAGGCTTGTAACCACTGCAATGTCAGACATAAAAAAATGCGCCAACAGGCGCATTTTTTTTACTCGTATAAAACTTAAAATTAAGCTTTAGTTTTACGAGCTGGCAATTTTTCACGAATACGTGCAGCTTTACCAGACAATTCGCGTAGGTAGTAAAGTTTAGCACGACGAACGTCACCACGACGTTTCACTTCGATACCAGCAACGATTGGTGAGTGAGTTTGGAATACACGCTCAACACCAACACCGCTAGAAATTTTACGTACTGTAAACGCAGAGTTCAAGCCACGGTTTTTCTTAGCAATAACAACACCTTCGAACGCTTGTAGACGTTCACGGTCGCCTTCTTTTACTTTTACTTGGACAACTACTGTGTCACCTGGTGCAAAAGCTGGGATGTCTTGTTTAAGCTGAGCATTTTCAACAGCTTGTACTAAAGGATGCTTACCGCTCATGGGGTATCTCCAATAATGTGTGGCTCAGAAGGGTCTGAATTCCACTGGATATAGAGGCTAAAGCGCATATACCCGATTATATTTCTTTTTATGCTTGACCGCTTCAATGCATAAAAAGCCTATTAACGAATACAATTAAGTATTCAAATCTCGTAGCCATTTTTTTTGCTGGCTGGTCAGCTCAACTTTTTCCACAAGCTCTGGCCTGCGTTCCAAGGTGCGTTGATAGCGCTGCAAAAACCGCCATTTTTCAATATTGGCATGATGCCCGGATTTAAGTACTTCAGGCACCTTCAAACCTTCAAAATGGTCTGGCTTGGTATATTGTGGACAATCTAAAAGACCATCCACAAATGAGTCTTGCACGTGAGATTGTTCATCTGACATGGCACCCGGAAGTCTCCGGATAATACTGTCCAATAAAACCATCGCAGGCAGTTCGCCACCCGACAAGACGTAATCTCCAATTGACCATTCCTGATCAACATAATGCTGGATCAAACGTTCATCGACCCCTTCATAACGTCCACACAATACAATCAACCCGTCATATTGAACGAAATCTTGTACCGCAGCTTCGTTTAAGGTTTTACCTTGGGGTGACATATACACCACAGGCACGTTCACCGCTCCTGCTTCTTGCGCAAGCTCTTTGGCATGGTTGATTGCTTTTGACAGAGGTTCTGCCATCATCACCATACCCGGACCACCACCAAATGGACGTTCATCCACTCTTTTGTAGTTGCCCTCAGCATAATCGCGTGGATTAATACAAGTGACTTGTACTATTTCACGTTTCGCCGCACGCCCGCTAATACCATAGGCTGTAATCGCTTCAAACATTTCAGGAAAAAGCGTAATGACTGCAAAAAACATCGCAGACTCCCGTATTTCCGAAAAATTGTTAGTAGTCTACGCCCCAATTGACGTAGATACGACCAGCTTCAATATCAACGCGTTGTACCACATCTTTATGCCATGGAATCATACGCTCTTCAGCATCAACGCTGTCTGGTGTTGCGTGAACCACCATCACATCATTGGCACCGGTCTCAAACAGTTCATGGATTTTACCGAGATTGACTTCCTGGTCTTCTTCATTCAGACCTAACACAGTTAAGCCTTTTAAATCTGACCAGTAATACTCGTCCACACCTGCTTTCGGAAGCTGCGCTTTTGAAATCCAGACATTTGCGCCAACCAGTTCATCCGCTGCAGTACGATCACTCACACCTTTTAGCGAAACAACCAGGCCTTTGCCATGCGGTTTCCAACGTTTTACATCTACTGTTTGCCAACCTGCTTTGGTCTCAATGTACCAAGGCAGATAGTCAAAGATGTTGCTCATAGGTTCTGTATTGGAATAGACCCAGAGCCACCCATTTAATCCATAAGCTGAACGTAACTGTCCAATCTGAATACGATCTTCGGGAACATTCTGTGTTGGTGTCATGGGCAAACTACTACCTAATTTATATAAAAATTATGCAGCAGCTGCAGCTTTCTTAGCTTGAGCAGCTAAAGAAGCAACACGTTCAGAAGGTTGAGCACCTTGTGCTACCCAGTGAGCAAAACGGTCAGCATCTAAACGAAGTTTTTCTGCTTTACCTTGAGCTGTAGGGTTGAAGAAACCGATACGTTCGATGAAACGACCGTCACGCGCATTGCGGCTATCAGTTACAATAATTTGATAGAACGGACGTTTTTTAGCACCACCGCGTGCAAGACGAATAACTACCATGATACAACCTTATAGTTTTTACGGATTATCCCTGTACCGACCATCGATACATTTCAAACCCCTTTCATAGAGGGCGATATTTTACGTTATATTTGCGCTGAAAGAAAGATCAAATTTCAGGTTATCCACAGTTTGAATTTATCTTAGCGACCGTCCCAGTTTGAGGTGGCTGAAAGTGCACACGCTGTTGCGCCCTGAGCCCAGAACTTTTGGCCTTGATCGTTTAGACAAATAATACCATCCCCTGCTTGTGATGAGGTTGATATAGGCGTTGCTGTCATTACCCAGGTATTGGCATTTGATAAACTAAAGGCCAGTGTAAACAATGCAGTCCCAGTTCTCGGAAAAACATTGCTCCCATAAAAACTTGTCATGGTAGTTACCGGATACTTGAAATTTGCCAGTTTATGAGATTCCAAACGCTGTGCAATATTCATCATTTCCGCCTGAACGTCGGCACGGCTTACTCTTTTTTTATATTGAGAATAACTAGGCTGTGCAATTGCGGCAATTATTGCAATAATTGCCACTACAATCATTAATTCAATTAATGTAAATCCATTACGCATTACCAGGCCTCACTATTGGTTTCACAAACCGTGCACACTGCACTTGAACAAGCATTATCCACTGCAGTTGCTGTTGTACTCTGACAGCGTAATCCCGAACTTTTCGCCAATAACTTCATTTGTCTAGCATCTGAAGTTGTGGCTTTAATCACCCAGGTTTGACCATTTGTTGCAGTTGAATTTAATGCATTCCCTGTTGTGGTATCGTCGGTAATAGTCAGAGTGTATCCACCACGATTAAGCGTAACTGTGCTCGGGGCAAAATTTTTATAATTGAAGTTTCTGGTCTTATGTCTTTCCAGTTGATCAGCTAATTTTAATATTTCCTGCTGAGCAAAAGCAGCATTTGCCTTACGTGTGTATGCTTGATAACTTGGAAGTGCAATTGCTGCAAAAATTGCAATCACCATTACCACAATCATCAATTCAATCAGGGTAAAACCCTGATTGAATTTTAGCGTTAAAGATCTGTTCATTTATTATGTCCTGTTAACGATAACGCTCATACCATCGTGTTGGAATAAAATGACTTGTACATTGCCATTCACCTGTCCCCGAAGCATTTCCAGCCATGGTAATTTTTCCACAATTCGTTGTAGAACTACCTCCTGTGGAATCTGCTTTAGGAACAAATGCTATACTTCTTATGCCTGGGCCAATGATATTTTTATTTCTATTAGCTGCATCAACTTTAAAACCTGTATTTCCCTCTTTTGTAGAGTTAATAGTACCATCCGAATTTAAACAGGCACCAAATGGTAAACAAAATGTTTGCCAATCTGTTTCGCCAACAACCCTTGGCATACATGGAATATTATCGCCCACACCCGTTCCTTCTGGATCATACACTGATACCAGCAGGTTTCCAGTAATAGCCATTGGTTCTTCGAAAGCTTTTAATCCGCCTTTAACACGAATTCCACTTGTTCCCCCCGCTTTCTCTACACCTGCATCTGTACTGGACAGTGATCTATACCAACCATCTTTTCCGGCACCAGTTGATGGAAAGAAGAAGTTAGCTACTTTTTCACCAGTCGCTAAAATTTGCGGATTTTTCTTAAAGTCAGTCCGCACTTTATTAATACTGACGAGTGTCGGCGTACCTGAAATTAAGTCTTTCTTTATAAAGTCTTTATCAATAACCCCATATACATTATTGACCGGTCTATCAGTTAATGCAGTAGTGGGCTTCATATTGTCACGGCCCGTTGTACCAGTAGGAGAAACATCCAAAGGAGTACTACGATCGCCCGATGCTATCCCTAAAGCAATAAAGGTATCTTTACCTTCATCATGAATAGTTACCGTGGGTGGCTCATAGAATCGTGGAGCTTTACTACCTGTATAATCATTTGCTGAATCAGAAGTCGTATCATTTGTCGCAAGGTTAGCTAAACGGACTACACGAACCCCAAAATTACTGTATGTCGAACCTGTCAGAGTTTGATTATTATTCAAGTCAATGCGAAAAACCTGACCACCCAAATCACCAAAATATAGGTGATCAACCAGGCCATCTGCATTGCGATCTAATGTACTAATACGACTTACAATACTATGGGCCATATATTTTCTTCCATCGGTTGCAGCTGCAGAAGAATTATAGGTAGCTGACCAAACAAGTGAACCATCAGAAGCATCGATGATATAAACTGCATTACCTTGTGCTTGGGTTTTACTATTGCAAGATGTATCCGGATAATCTGTATTTGATATTCCGCTTGTATTTAACTGGAAGTTAGGGTTTTCATAACAAGTGTCATACCCCCCTCCCACAATCATTACGCGTTTAATCGTACCATTATAACGAATATTGGCTAAAACAGGCTTGGACCAAGTTTGACCTAAACGACTATAATCACTCAATCCAGAATGAATTCTAAATAAAAATTTCGGCGAAGTTGGTGTAAGAACATCTAAACCATAATAGCTACTTCCACCCATACGAAGTCCACCATACACATTCATTTTACGTGCTTTGACGTTGGTCGTCGTTGTATTACTTGTAGTAGATGTAGACATATCATATGCTGAATCAGCAACCCAAGCACCATCAACACCATGCGTAGGCACTGTCCCCGAATCAACTGAACCCGCAATTAAACCCTTAGAAGCTATGGCATCTTCCAAAATATCTGCAGGAACAAATACCATTTGCTCTTGGCCTGTAGAAGCATTCACTATATGCAATCCTCCTTCAGAAGAACCGTACATAATTGACTGATCACGTGTTGTCGTTAAATTTCCATTTGCATCCAGACTACCGGAATAAGTTAATTGCACAGGTAAAGAATGAACACTCCCTCCCATTGATAAATAAGGAGAATTTTCAGTCGTTAATTCCGTCGGAAGTGCGGTAGCGCTAGTATCTGTTTTATAGCCTAAATAGTTTAAAATCTTCAATTTTATTGCTGTAGGAAAATCCTTTAGGATATTTTGGCCACTCGAAACATTAAATTTCCCTAATACATAAGAAGCTGTAGATGCCGCAGAAGTAAATGGATTTGTACCTTCAGCCGGAGCTTCTGGAAGCTTAAGTAAAGAGGTATTTTGTGCTGACATTTTTGTTAAAGTGGTTGTGGTGGCAGCAGAAACGTCTGTAAATAAATTACGAATGTTATTTGAAGCAGTATAGGCATAACGTGTTATTTTACCTGTGGCATCAGCTTGTTGTGTCTGACCTAAAATTGGTAATGGTACTTTTGAATATGCACCACCTAACCACGTAATACCGCCATCATTATAACTAGATGCATTCCAGTAATCTTTGGTGCCTGTTCTGAATTTACCTGTGGAATCAAAAACCAAGCCACCAGAACTAGCTGTAAATGCTCCTGCAGTTGTACCCGATAACACGACCTGATATTTTTTTAGATTGCCATTCCAAGTTACATTTGTACTTGCTGGATTTGGTTCTAGAGCACGTAAATAACCATATTCTTGTAATGTATTTGGGTTTAGCGCATCATAAGGCACAGATATCTGACCTGTTGCTAATGGAGCAATAATTCCATTTTGGTTATCTTTAATGAAGTTCGCAATGCTTTGAGTGACCTGAGTATTTGTAGTTACATAGTAGAATCCACCATTACCAAACCCGCCGGATGGATTTTTTAAAGTCGTATTCGTAGCATCAGGCGAACATGCATCCCCGGTTAATTTTGAGCCTAATTTACAAGCATATTTAGCACCTCTGGCAGCATCACTATTCGCCGTCATATCTCCAAAAGCGCTACCAAATCCCACAAAAGCGGTATTAATTGATCGAGCTTTAGGATTAGAAGTTCCTCCTGCATATAATCGTTTAGCTAATGCTCCCATACAATTCCAGTTTGCCTTACCTATGCCACTATCCCCATTAGGGTTAGGTAAATCATTACTTGTTTCAGGAGTGTCATTATCACTTGCAGGACAGGTAAAAGTTGAATCGTTAAGTGCTGTCTGCATTAAAGGTTCGACAGTTGCTGTCGTAGTTTGATTGGGTAAACCATCGGACAGAAAATATATTCCCTGACCATCACAACTTACACTATTGGTTGGAAGCGGTGATTTATATCTCAAGTCAAGATTTGATGAGGTTTTACTTAATAAAATATCCGCATCCGCAGTACTACTTTTAGCATCAACTATGCCACTCGTTTTAACACTAGCGTTGGCATTCGTTGTATATCTATAAACTTGGGTATCATTTATACTGTAAATAATCGTCTGATTCTGATTATTACTAGGTGTCCGCGGATTAGAAGAGGAACTATCATAAGATGGAATACTTGGTTGCCCAACCCATTGAGGAGATTCCACCCAATTCGAATCACTTCTTGAATATGATTTAGAAGCATCCTTAACCCAACTGCTACAACTCTGGGTATTGGTACTAAAATCGGTAGCACTATAGTCTGTACAGTCAGAATATTCGTATGTATAAGTATACTTATATTCTGTACACTTTTTACCACAGCTTTGTGAAGAATCTTGCGTATATTTACGAACCAAACGATACTTTTCTTTATTAATATTCCTATCCTGTGTTATTTCTTTTTCCCAATATGTTGTAGTTCCCAATAAATAAGCGGCTGCTTCTGCCATGGCATGGGCAGAAGGGGTATAACTGGCACCCGTCATTGCATCTACAGCCTGCTTAAGCTTTAAACGCTGTCCTGCAAGACTATTTGGATCACCTACAGCACCAAGTCGTGCTGCTGGCACCTTTATTATTCCATGCTGATTACTTGAGGAATCAGAAAAATATCCCAATCCCACATAGGCATCCTGCAAATTTACCCTTGTACCATTCGCAAGAGTAACACTATCTTGTTTTAATAAATCATTGATCCCAGCTTTAAGTCTAACCAACCTATTCGAACCTAAACCATCATTATACATCGTCATAGACATAGAATTATCTAACATTAGAATGACTGTTGTTTGACCACCTTCTGGTTTAGCATAAATCTGCAAATCACTGGCTTGTACCACTGAAGCTGCTGTTAACCAGGTGATAGCTAAAGAACTTGTATAAACGGCGTACCACAATTTATTTTTTTTAAAGCTTAAAAGTTTATTGTTCATCTAATTTCTCCTTAAGCCCCTGGTGCAGTTGTTTCAGTCAATTTGTTTATATAGTTAAACTCTTGCACCTGAACACTAAATGGAACATTTTTTGATTTCAAACAGTCTGCTAGTGTCTGTTTTGTACTTAAATCGGAAGCCAAATTATCACTAATTTTTGCTTTTGCATTGCTCAAACAATCCGCCTGAATTGTAGATGCAGCAGTCGATGAATATGCAGGGAGCATTGCTGTTGTTATTACCCTAACTCGCTGTGCAGATGTCATACTTTTTGGAAGCTGAGTACCTTCTGATACGTTTATTCCTCGTGGCAAGTTTGCCCCAGGAAGGTCATTATTTGTATCTGTTGGAACGCTTACAGCCACCTGTGTCAGCACAGCTTGACGCTTACTACCGAAATCACTATCCAAATTGCAAAAACCATCGACACTACCTGCTTCCTTAGTCGCATCATTGCCAGTACCCGCCCGAATACGAATAGCATCTTTCGTCTGCGCAAATTTTGCTGTGGTCGAGACAGGCTGATAGCAAAATATATATTCTGCCCCTGGATTATTTTCATGCTCTCTTAAACTGGCACCAATAACATTACCAAAATTAGTCATATCTATTGGTTTCATTTGAGCAATTAATGCTAGTGGAGTATCTGAAGACTGAAAATTTAATTGATCAATCTGACTATTTGTTGCTACGCCCAATGAAACAATCGCAACACGTATGGCTAAAACCCCCACCACAGTAATAATCAATAAAATAATCAGGACTACAATTAACGTCGCACCTTGCTGCCGATGCAACACATATGTTGGAGTCATTGGTCTCATAGGTTTTCCCCCATTGCATTACGCAAAGCTACCGTAGAGTTATACACACGTCTTAAAAAACGATTGGAAGTATCTGTTGCTTTAACTGTTGTATCCAACATGACATAAGTTGCTTGTGTTGGATCAACCACTGTATTTTTTGCATTATTTGTAGATCGAATCAGTACAGAAGCCTGAATTGCCAAAATTCTTGGTGCCTTCTTGGCTGTAGGGGTGGTCGCCCTTGCAGTAGTTGCAGCTGCCCTATACTGTGGAATGGTGTAGTAACTTAAATTGCCATCCTCATCTCTTGCTTTTAACAACACATGAAAATGGTCTACACGTGGAATAATAATTTGTCCCGCCGTTCCTAAACCTGTAACTGTTGTAGGTTGAGCAGAAGCAGCTGCTGCTGTTGTCGCAGGTGCATTTGCATCGCATGCCAATGCAATGTCACTAGCTCCAGTACCGTTAGCATCTACTCTTAAAAAGTACCGTTGCACGATTAAATCACCTGCATATACCGTTTGCCCTTCACAATTAAACATTTGAGAAGGTGCAACAAACTGAATGGTCAATTGATCACTAATTTGAGTGGCACCTGCTGTATTTTTAACATTAGATAATCCTTTCCAGTAATTATCTGTGCTTGAAACAGCATCGCCGCTGCCTCGGCTCAATAATGCAGAATCAATATAATCAGTTGAACTTACTTTAGGCACAAAATTCACATTCGACGTATTTGTTGCTGTAGACCCCGTCAAAACAATACCGCCATAGGCCGTCTGATCATTAATTTCCAGATTGGTTGAATTTCCTACATTCGCCAGGCGGATATCCCGCAGCATATAATCCACACCAAATACACCGCTGTCCTGAATTTCAGCATTGGCACGTTGTAGCTGACTCGACAGGATTCCTCCGGTAAACAGTTGAGTTGCCGCTGCAACCAGGATTAATCCTAAAACCAGCGCCACCATCAGCTCGATCAAGGTAAAACCCTTTTGTGGCTTAAAAGAAGGTCTATTCATCTTAATAAGCCTCCATCATCAAACATGAGGCACCACTTACATACGTTCCTGTACTCGACATGCAACTAGAAGCATCCACAGTCGTTGTAGAAACACCATTGGTAGTGGTCGTTGTAGAGTTTGGTTGTGTTTTACCCCAAAAAATATATAAACATTGCCGTTTTAAAGTCATCGTACTAGTAACACCCGGGCAGTTTTCCATGGTAATTTTCATTCCATACTGGTCGGCGTTTTTAGCAGTATTATAGGCATCATAGGTCGCCATCTGCACAGGAGTACATGCTGAGTTAAGGCAGGATGTCGGAGCAGCTGTAGTTGAGGAATAATTACTGTAACCTTGAATTAAGGCAGGATAATTTGAAAATGCTGCGGGATTGGAACGTATATTCTCGGCCAGCCCTCGCATGACCAACATGGCTTGTGATTTACTTAAAGCCTCGGCAGAAGCATCGATGGCGCGTAATTGCAAAGCCACATAACCCAAGACTCCGATTGCAAGCACCAGCAAAGCCACCAGTACCTCAATCATTCCAACCCCCATCTGATTTTTTAACATTTTCATCAGCACGTTCCCTCAGATTTAGTGTAGACAGTGCCCAATCTGGTCAACACCAATTGTTTTTTTATATTTAACTTGGTATTGCATAAACTGATCAAAGCATCCTGATTTAAACTACTGACCAGGCCATTTTTATCAAATACCAAGCTGGTTCCTGAATAGGTTCCCAATGTTTGATCTGCCGCTAAAGTCTGAATGGTTAAGCTCGCATTACTTCCCTTATCCCAATTTATAGTGCTATCAGTATTTGCACTGGTTGAATTCAGGTTTGCGGTAATATCACCACGCTTCAAAATAGCCTGACTTTTAGTCTGGGTTAATACTGAAAGTAACTCTCTTTCTTTTTTTTGAAATCGTTGTTTTTCTAACAAGTTACCCATAGAAGGAACAGCCATTGTTGAAATAATCGCCAACACAGCTATCGTGATCATAAGTTCAATTAAGGTGAATCCTTTATTTTTATTCATACTTTCCCCAAGGCAACAAAACTTTACCCTAGTAAAAATAATATCGGACCAACTTACAAAACTGACACAAATAAAGATAAAAGGCATAAAAAAACAGATAACTGTCATTTCACAGTTATCTGTTCATTTTTTTAAAAATTTCAGAATGTTAAATCATTCACGCTTTATGCTTGAGTTACAGGAATACGTAACTCTTTCGGCAAACTAAACGTAATATTCTCTTCACGTCCTGCCAGCTCTTCCGGTGCTTTCGCGCCCCAATCCTGTAAACGCTGAATCACCTGCTTGATTAAAATTTCGGGTGCCGATGCACCGGCAGTTACCCCAATTTTGGTATTTTCATCAAACCAGGCCTGATCAAGCTGATCTGCATTATCCACCAAATAGGCATGTTTCCCCATACGTTCCGCCAGCTCGCGCAAACGGTTTGAGTTTGAAGAATTAGGAGATCCTACAACCAAAACCACATCACATTGAGTTGCCAAGTCACGTACCGCATCTTGACGGTTTTGCGTGGCATAGCAGATATCATCCTTACGCGGTCCCTGAATTTCAGGAAATTTTGTACGTAAAGCATCAATCACTTTCGCGGTATCATCAATGGAGAGCGTCGTTTGGGTCACAAAAGCCACTTTCTCGGGATGACGGATTTTTAATGCCGCCACATCATCTTCATCTTCAACCAGATAGATTTCCCCACCATTTTTCTTGTCATATTGCCCCATGGTACCTTCCACTTCGGGGTGTCCTTCATGTCCAATCAAAATGGCTTCCGTGCCTTCACGTGCATATTTGGTCACTTCTATATGCACCTTGGTGACCAGTGGACAGGTGGCATCAAACACCTTTAACCCGCGGCGCTCGGCTTCTTGCTGTACCGCTTTTGACACACCATGCGCACTAAAGATCACGATATTGTCATCGGGAACTTCATCCAGTTCATCAACAAAGATGGCACCACGCTGACGTAAATCATCCACCACAAACTTGTTATGCACCACTTCATGACGCACATAAATAGGCGGATTAAAGCATTCCAGTGCCCGATTGACGATCGCAATTGCTCGGTCGACACCTGCACAAAAACCACGTGGATTGGCCAATACAATTTCCATAAGATCCTCAATGTTCACCCGAAGTTGAGCGGAATAATTTGAAATAAATGCCAACAAAAAGACGCTTGGCTATTTTGTTTGCTGGTCGTCTACTCTAAAATAGAGAAGATATTTTATCATATCAGGAAAAATATCATGTCGGGTCTCTTGTTTGTCGTTTCTGCTGCATCCGGAACAGGCAAAACATCCCTCGTTAAAGCCCTTCTCGACCGTGTGACCAATCTGCACGTTTCTGTCTCTCATACTACTCGTGACCAACGTCCCGGTGAGCTTGACGGTGTACATTATCATTTTTCAAAAAAAGAAGATTTTCTTGCCTTGGTTGAGCAAGGCGGTTTTATTGAATATGCAGAAGTGTTTGGCAATTATTACGGTACGGCTCAAGCGACTGTAAAACAGCAGCTTGCCAAAGGGCATGATGTTTTACTTGAAATTGACTGGCAAGGTGCAGATCAAGTCCGCAAACTTTTTCCCGAATCCAAACAAATTTTTATTTTACCGCCAAGCCAGTTCGATTTGCGCCAGCGCCTATCCAACCGTGGCACAGACTCTGTTGAAGTGATTGAGCGCCGCCTGGGCTGTGCAGTTGAAGATATGCAGCAGTATACAAACTTTGACTATGTCATTATTAATGATGACTTTAATAAGGCACTGCATGATCTGGAATGTGTGATTATTGCCAATCGTTTAGTGATTGAACAACAAGCAGCCCGTCATCAGGAATTGATTGAAAAATTAATTACTCCTGTTGAACCGTGATTAAAACTTGAGTCTGCAGGCAAAGCATTTTATACTGCCCAGTCTGTTCAAATTTAATATTCAAACGAGAATTCTTATGGCACGCGTAACCGTTGAAGATTGTTTAGACCATGTAGACAACCGCTTTGAGCTTGTACTAGTGGCAAGCAAACGCGCGCGTCAATTGGCACGTCAAGGCATTGAACCAACTGTAGAATGGGATAACGATAAACCGACCGTAGTTGCTTTACGTGAAATTGCGGTAGGTCATGTATCTAAAGATATTTTGAAACAACGTGATCAAGACTATCAAACTTCTAGCCTTGACCTTGCACTTTCTGCAAACAATTTGAATTTAGATGGCTTTTCTTTCCAATAAGAAAAAATATCTTAAAAAAGCCTAGTTTTAACTAGGCTTTTTTTATTGCACAACTTTAATATTGGATGAATAACCGTTATAACATAAAATTAAAGATACGTTATTTAGGATGTATTTTTTTGCTTTTTTTTAAATGAAAAATTTGACAAGTCATGCAATATGCTTTTCATTAAAGCTCTAGCGATTTGAATTGTAGAAACTGAAGTAATAAAGGTGTTATATGCCAGGCCCACAGGTCAGCCAAGCCAAACAACAGCTCAAAATTATTATCGACGCTTACTTAAGTGCAAGTGATGTCGAGCGCGTGCTTGTGGCCTGCGATTATGCCGATATTGCCCATGATGGCATCACCCGTAAAAGTGGTGAACCCTATATCCTGCATCCGATTGCGGTCAGCAGTATTCTTGCGCATATGCGTCTGGATGCCGAAACCCTGATGGCCGCCCTGCTGCATGACGTGATTGAAGATACCGATTTCAACAAAGAAGACATTACGGAAAAATTTGGCCGCACGGTGGCCGAGCTGGTCGATGGCGTGACCAAACTCAGTCATTCTAGCGACAAAGAATATAATAAAGCCGCCTCCTTCCGTAAAATTTTGCAAGCTACCCTGCAAGACCCGCGTGTCATTATTATTAAGCTGGCTGACCGTTATCACAACATGACCACTTTAGGTTCGTTGCGCCCAGATAAACGGGCACGTATTGCCCAGGAAACCTTTGATATTTTTGTGCCGATGGCCCGTATCGTCGGCATGAACGAGATGGCCGACAACCTGGAACATCTGTGCTATCAAAATCTTGACCTGGATATGTTTAACAATGTTCAGGATGCCCTACTACAAACCAAGCCGAAACGCTGTGAATATCAAAGCATCTGGGAAAAAAACCTGACGGAACTGCTGCAACAGCACCAGATTACTGGACGTATTAAAAAGAAAAATAACAATATTGAATTGCTGCGTCACTTCGTCAAAAACGATATTGATCTGCAAGAGCTCACCCACAGCCATGCTTTTGAAATTATCCTGCAAAGTATTGCCGACTGTGACAGTCTGGCAGAAATCCTGCGCGAAAATTTCCAGATTCTACATTATGAAGATCATATCCGCCGTCCATTGCCAGGTGGCAACCAGTCTTTAATGATGCGCTTAAAAGGTGAGAAAACCACGCTCTCTTTGACTATTCAGACCGAGCTGATGCGTAAGGCTGCCCGTTTCGGTGTGGTCCTGGGTGAAAATGCACCGCAAGCCTGCCGCTCAGCCATTCAGGCGTCTATGCAGAACCTGAATGTACTGGTGGATGGTGAATGTGCCAAAACCACCTTTAGTGATCTTTTGGATTATCTGCATCAGGAAAAAATCTGGGTGTATACCCCGCATGGCCATTTGCACGAACTTCCACAAGGGGCTACAGCCGTCGATTTTGCTTATTCAGCCAGCCTGTTTTTAGGCAACCATGCTGTCGGAGCAAAAATAAACGGCGAAACCCGCCCCCTTTCCACACCACTAATCAGTGGACAAGTGATCGAGATTATTACTGATGTCCTGGCAACTCCAAATCCGGACTGGCTCAGCTTCATCAACACCCAAAAAGCGCGTCGTGCCATCCAGAATATTTTGCGCGATCAGGATATTGAAGAACAGCAACTGGTCGGCCAGCAAGCCCTGAACCGTGCACTGAAACTGTTTAATCGCTGCATCAAAGATTTAACCGAAGCAGACTGGATCGATATATTGCAATGGCGACATATCGAATCTAAGGAACACTTATTTGAACAGATTGCGGTGGGTGACCTGTTACCGCAATTAGTGGCCAACCACCTGTTTGCACAAGGACAGAGCCTGGATAACCAGTCTTCTACCCGTCTTATTCAAGGCACTGAAGGCGTAGATGTCAAATACGCTCATTGTTGCAATCCTGTGCTTGGTGATCCAATTCAGGGACATCTCTCACGTCGTGGCTTGATTGTGCATCGTGCGCGTTGTCATAACCTGTTGCATGAACAGCATCTGCATCCAGAAAATATTATGCCTTTGCACTGGACATCTGAAGATTTCGATGACATCAGTTTCACTGCCTATTTAAGCATTGATATGCTGATGAATGATGAACAGATTTCTGACCTGATTTATCAGTGCCGGAAGGAAAAAACCGGTGTAGAAATGGTTCATGCCCATGAAGGCAAAACCTATGTGCATATTGTGGTACATAACCGCAAACAAATTGCCCAGATTATTCGTGATTTACGCATGCACTTTGGTTTTCCACGCATTACCCGTTTAGCCCAGCCCATTAACATTGCTGAAGCATCCAAAGCCAGTTAGTTCAAACATAAGTCACTCTTATTGAATAATTTAGGCTATGATGCATAGAGATGATATAAGGAGAAATCGATGTCCCGCCAAGTAATCCATACTGAAAATGCACCTGCAGCCATTGGTACATATTCTCAGGCGATTTTAGTTGAAAATACCCTGTACCTTTCAGGTCAAATTGGTTTAGATCCTTACAGTATGGAATTGGTTGAAGGCATTGAAGCACAAATTCGCCGTGTATTTGATAACTTGAAAGCCGTTTGTGAAGCAGCCGGTGGCTCATTGGCAGATATCGCCAAACTGAATATTTTCCTGACCGATCTTTCCCACTTCCAGCTGGTCAACCAGATTATGGGTGAATATTTTGCCCAGCCTTACCCTGCACGTGCAGCATTAGGTGTCGCCAGCTTGCCTAAAGGGGCTTTGGTTGAAATGGATGGTATTGTAATTATTAATCAATAATTTATAAAATTCATTAAATACCCACGTTTCAAAACTCATTTCCAAATGATCAATTCATCTTGAGCGGAAATCCGAGCAGTACTCGGATTTCCGCTCAGGTGCTATTTTTTTATTCAAAAACTCAATCACAATAAATGATATTTCAAATGAATTTCATTGACAAACGATAATAATTATCAATAATATCACTTATCCCATTTCACTTTTATGTGGCCAGTTCAAATGTACGTATGCTTATGTCGTGGTATTACCGATCAAGATATTAAAGATGCCGTTGCAAATGGTGCGGAAAGCTATCGTGAAATTCGTGACCTGCTTGATTTAGGTACCTGTTGTGGCCGTTGCGCCCCTGAAGCACGCGCCATTATTAGCGAAGAACTTTCAGAAATTGCAGCCCGCATCTCTGTGGCAGCTTAAAACCCGATTATTTCAATGAGAAACAGAATGATCAAAAGATCATTTTCTCCTCTCCCGCTTATGACTCTAGGCGGGTTTTTTATACATGCCCGTGTAGCATAGCGCCTATTATCGTTTTTGATTGCGATTTTCATTTGCTGTTCAATAAACTACTCGCCATTGTTTTGCTTGTTGTTTAAGATATTTGCAATAATCATTTTTTTGATTGCCTGACCCCTTGTGAAGGCAAAAAATTGTTGATGGAGAACTTACAATGAAAGGCAATCGTGACGTCATTAATCAGTTAAATCAGGTGCTTTATCACCAGTTGACTGCCATTAACCAGTATTTCCTGCACTCACGCATGTTTAACGATTGGGGAATTGAGAAGCTGGGTTCGGCAGAATACAAAGAATCGATTCAGCAAATGAAAGATGCGGATAAAATTATTGAACGCATCCTATTTCTTGAAGGCCTGCCTAACTTACAGAATTTAGGCAAGTTATACATCGGTCAGCATACTGTTGAAGTACTGAATTGCGATGTACGTAAAGTCAACGAAAATATTGAAGCCCTGCAAAAAGCAGTCAGCTTGGCCGAGCAGGAAATGGATTATGTCACCCGTGATCTTGTTCAGGAAATTCTAGAAGAAGAAGAGGAATATCTGGATTGGGCCACCACCCAGCTTGATCTGGTCGAGAAAGTCGGTATCGAAAACTACATTCAAAGCCAAATTTAAGTTTAAAAACAGCCAGTCAATTGACTGGCTGTTTGAGTTGGTCGATTCACTTTTTAAAATTTTTACTTTTTGGCGGCAGGCTGGGCCAATGATGCATAGTCCCAATCGACTTTACGTAATTTTTTCAACAACCAGAGCTGATGTCTGGCTTCCTGTTCATAGCCATTAAAAGCCAGTATTTTGGCATACTTGAGCAGATCATAGGAGGTCGGATAATTAAGCACCATCTCCCTAATTTCTTCAAGCTGTTGTGCAGTCACCTTGCTATAGGGATTCATACGAATCCAGTCTATACGCCGGTTAAATTCTTCCAACAAGTAAACATGATCTTGATTGGTAATTTTTTGCGGTACTTTTTCATAACGTAGCGTTTGGTTGAGTTTAGGAACCATCACCGAATAATCTCGCACGATCAGAATCAGCAGCAAGAAAAATAAACCGTAAGCAACCCGCATATAATTGGGTGAAAGGGTCAGGATTTTGGTATCTGCCTGTTGTGACTGAACCAGACCAATAATAAAACCGACCGGGAGCAGGAAATAGGCATAGTACTGTGGGAATTCCAGCATGGCGTGAATCAATACTGCACCCACCATTAAAATTCCGATCACAGATTCTACAGAATTGACGCGCTTATTTAGCTGATAACCCCAATAGCCAAAATAAGCCAGAAACGGCAAGCCTATAATTACCCCATTCCACAAAATAAAATCGAGAATAAAATTATGCGCGCTACGAATCCACACCGGTCCCTGGAAATGATCACTGACCAGGGTATATGCAACACTGGTCTGGTTCCAGCCATAACCAAACCATGGACGGTCAGCAATGGCATGCAGCATTTGCTGCCAAATGGCTAAACGCGACATATCCCCTGTAGCGCGTCTTGACACATCGACAGCTTTAATCTGTATATCCAATAATTGGGTTAAATAGCTCCCCATGACAGGCAATATCAGGACTAATCCTATAAAGACACCTAACCATGCCGCCAGGAAATACCATTTAATGTGAATATAGCCTTTAAATTGCTGATAAGCCAAATAAACCAGAATAAAGACACAAGCCACCCATGAAGTTCTGGATTGGCTTAATGCCACGCTCACTAACATAATGAATGCCGCTGGAACCAGCCATTTGGTCTGGATTTTTTTGGTTTCATATAAATATAAACAGGCCAAAAGGGACATGAGCAAAAAAGTAGCCATATTGTTTGGCTGGGCAAAATTGGCATAGGGACGAACAGCACGTTGCATATTCACCATCCCGGGGATATACGCATCGAGCGTTAACCATTGGCAGATCGCAATCACACCCGTCGCTGTTCCCGCCATGAGAAACACATAACTGAGTCCGGCAAAAATGTTTGCCCGGTCTGCTTTCTCGCTCGACAAGTTATAGCCAAGCACCATGCTCAGCCAGAAGCCAAGGACAAACAAGCTACATATCAAGGCTTTATCAAAGAAAAAGAGCTCACCCGCCCCATACTGAACCAGCGGGATAGCCGCGAGAAATAATAGCGGTAGGCTGATCACTGGCAATTTAATTTTGTCTCTTAAATAAATGGCAGCCAATGTAAATAGGGATAAAAAAGCAAACAGTTCACCCGTGTAGGTAACCCAAGGGCGGTAATGGATAGGCAGAAGCCAAGCCAGTGAGATGAAAACACTGGCTAAGAGAAGGAGGAGGAATTTCATAAGAACTTCGGGAAAAAGAAATTCCACGTATGATAATCAAAAAGTAGATATATGAGTATGCATAGATAAATCAGTATATAATTCTTAAAAATTAATTTTTTAAAAGCTTACAAATATTTTAAAGCTAATTAGGGGATAAATTTATGGAAAATATTTTTATTATAGGTACCCGTGCTCAACTAATTAAGGCTGCGCCAGTAATTCGAGCTTTTGAAAAAAACAATTTGCCCATCGAATTTATTCTTACAGGCCAGCATAATGACACTATGGAAGACCTTATAGCTGAATTTGGAATTACTTCCCCCCCTGTTTACTTAGTCAAAAACAAAGAGCATTCTTCAATTATTTCATTATTAATATGGCTTCCCTCTATATTTTTTCTTTTAATTCAAACTTTAATACAATTTAAAAAATCTCATGTATTTGTTCACGGTGATACTTTAACAACTTTAATGAGTGCTATTTCTGCTAAAATTACCAATCATCGTGTTGTTCATTTGGAAAGTGGTCTCACTTCTAATAATTTATTTACCCCATTTCCTGAAGAAATAATTCGACGAATTGTATTCAAACTAACAAATATCGCTTGTTGCCCTAACTATCAAGATATAATGAACATGCAGAAATATAAAAATATAAAAATATTAAATACTTATGGTAATTCTATTCTTGATAGTATTCAATATCTCAAAATTGGTGAAGATATACGAAAAAATCCTAAAACCATTCTAGTTTCATTACATCGTTTTCAAAATATCTATAATCAAGACCGCTTAAGTAAAATTACGGAAATGTTAATAATATTAGGACAAGACTACACTATTCATTTTGTACTCCATCCAGCAACACTTAAAAAACTTAAGTCTTTTAAGCTATTAAAAGACTTAGAAATACAAAAGAATATTAAATTACTACCTAGAATGACGTATAAGAACTTTTTAAATTTAGCATTAAGCACGGAATGTGTAATTACAGATGGCGGCTCTAATCAAGAAGAACTAGCTTTTTTTGGTCACCCAACTCTTATTTTAAGACAAACAACAGAGAGATTAGATGGATTAAATGCAAATGCCATATTGATAAATGAACCTTGGCAAATCCAAGAATTTATTAAAAAACAAAAGTATTTTACCTTACAGAAAAATAAACAGAGTTTGCAAAAATCCCCAAGTGAAATTATTGCTCAATACTTTAGAAATTAAAATTACTTTTTGAATTGAACTGTATGAAAAATCTCTTCATGAAACAAGGTAATCACTTGTTTCCAATCTAATATAGATACGTCTAATTTTTCAACATTCTCGGTATGTGAAACAATCAATTTTGCTAGTTCTTCAGAACTATCAAACAACTGCTCATTAGGAAGCAATTTTACCATATCCCCTATAGAAGAAGATAAAATGAATAAATCACATGCCAACATCTCATAAGCTTTTTGAGGAAAACAATATTGACCAAATTCATCCTTAGGAATGCATAAAATACCAATTTCCAATGCTTGAAATAGAGTCGCTATTTGTTCATGTGGTAATAAACCTAAATATATAATCCTGTCATCCTGTGGTAATGGAGAAGATGTCTCTATAGGACCAGCTAATACCAAATCAATATTTGAGTTTTGTTTTTTTATCATATCCCATGCATGAAATAAGTCATCTATTCCCTTTGATCTCGTTAAGCTTCCTGCAGTACCAATTAGTTTTTTTTCTAATGGCAAATTCAATTCTTTTCTTGCAGCAACTTGATCCCCAGTTTTAAATAATTCTTTATTAATTACACTTGGCATGGGAAAAATATTAGGAACTTTTGGGTGCTCAGTTTTAATTTTTTCAGCAAGAGAAATACTAGTCGTCGAAATCAGTTGTGCAGAATCTAATGCTTTATGAAATAAAAATTTCAAACCAGGAATTTTAGCTTGTCCATATGCTTCAAAATTATCATAGAGATCAGCAATGAATGGACAATCTAATTGTTTTGCAACCCAAGAAGCAATAATAATATGTGGAATATCTGATGCAGCAATAATCAAATCAGGTTTAAAGGTTTTGAGTTGATCAATTAAAAAAAGAGGATAGCTCCAAAGTAATGTTTTTTTTAATCCTTTATAAGACTTAGAATACCATTTGAGTTTTTTTTCACTATTGGTCTCATCCCAAAGGCCTTCATCATGATTTTGATAACTTAAACAAAAACATTCTACTTCATGACCTAATAAAGATAATTGATTGGGGATCTCATATAAGCGAGCATAACGCTCTAAGATAACATCTTTAGACATATATTTGCGCTTACATAAGAATGCTATTTTCAATTTAATTTCCCCAAAATTTTTTCTACAGCATTTAAAGCCGCACCCACAACTTGATCCATATTGTAGTAGCGGTATTCAGCTAAACGCCCTACAAAAGTCACGTTTTCTTCTGCATTCGCTAAGGCTTGGTATTTCTTAAACAATTGCTCATTTTCATCTCGAGGAATTGGATAATACGGATCACCTATATCAGTTGGGTATTCTCGAACAATCGAGGTAGATGGATGCTTTTGACCTGTTAAATGCTTGAACTCTGTTATACGAGTAAAGTCAAAGTCATTCGGATAATTTACCGTTCCCACACTTTGATATTGCTCTATATTCTCTAGATATTGGTGTTCAAAGCGTAATGATCTATATGGCAAATGTCCAAATTTAAAGTCATAAAATGCATCAATTGGACCTGTATAGACAATATGGTCAAATTGATTTTCTGTATTGAGTACATCTTTAAATTCAGTCGAGGTTTTGATTTGAATATTTGGATGATTTAATAAATTTTCGAACATGGCTGTATAACCATGTAAAGGCATTGCTTGGTATATATCTGTGAAGTAACGATCATCCGAATTGGTACGTGTTGGAATACGTGCGGCTACACCTGCTTTGAGCTGAGATGGATCAAGTCCCCACTGTTTTTTAGTATAATTTAAAAAGAATTTTTCATATAAGTCTCGTCCTACTGAGTTTAGTACGACATCTTCACTAGTTAAAATTCTTTGTTTTGGTTCACGCACTTTTTCATAAAACTCAGCAGCTTGTTCTTCTGTTAAATCCAAGCCATAAAGTTGATTTAACGTATCACGGTTGATTGGAAACGGATATTCTTTACCATTGACCACACCACGAACCCGATGTTCATACGGTCGCCATTCAGTGAACTGGGATAAATAATTAAAGATGCGTTCACTATTGGTATGGAAGATATGCGGGCCGTACTGATGAATTAAAATTCCATGCTCATCTTTAAGATCAAATGCATTACCTGCGATATGATTCCGCCGATCAACAATCAGAACCTGATACCCTGCTTCTGCAAATTCCCTTGCAACAACTGAACCGCTAAATCCAGCACCAATTATTAAAATTCTAGAAGAAATAATCATAATAATTACATCTACAAAGGATAATCTATTTTATTAATACCAGCTGAAACTAGAAATTGACTCCAAATCAATGATTCGGCGGTATCTCCAATCTCAAAAAAGAAGCATGCAATATCTGGGAAAAGAGATTTTAAGATATGTATAGAAGAAGTTCTAAAGCCAATTATTGCAGCAGGTTGATCATTTTGCATAAGAAATGATTCAAATGCAAACTCATTAGGAAGAAATACAGCTCCTGGAATCTTGGATTTTATAAGTTCTTGACCTTCATAATCACGTGGATGTAATTTAAATATTAATGATAATTTGTTTGCTAATGCATAATTTTGACATGTAGTAATGAATATATTTAAGTCATTAATACAAACAATTGAACTATGTGGTACAAGAGCTATGAGTGAGAAAGGGTTAATTAAATCAGAGTGAATGCCTAATACTGAACGAAGTTTTGATGTAACAAGGATGGGCAGAGGAGTAATATATTTTTTATTTAGATTTTTTTGGACTAAATGAGGGAAAAAACAACGTATCTCATTAATTTCTGGGTGTAGTCCAAGCTCATCAGCATGCTTCCAATCTAGTCCAAAAGCTAATTTACGTTTTATTATACTTAATAAACTGCTTGGCAAAATCCCTTTAGTTGGATACAAGGCAACTCCATCTTCAAGCATCACAAATTTTTGGTTAACAGATGTTGAACGATTATTTAGTAAAGCTTGGGATTCCGGACGCAAGTCATGAAAGATATAAATATTTGGAATATTTTTAGCAATCTGCTTTAACAACTTAACATTATGTTGCTGATAAAGCATAGCTTGAAAACGAGTAGTTGCATCTGCTCCGCCCTTAAAAGGTAAAAAATGAAAGCCCAAATGTTTTCCAAAATTTTCCGCAATGTCTATCAGATTTTTAGAATCGTTAACTACTACAAATAATGATTGCTCTATAGTGTTATCTGCACTGGCAACTAAACAACTAATAATGATATGTAGTGGTGTATGACAAAGAAAAATCTGGGTAGGTTGAGATTGTAATAAGTTAAATTCTTTTAAAGAATTTAACTGTTTAAATGAGTCCTTTCTAAACATAATTTAAGCTTTCTTGATGGAATTAAGATAAATTTAACTCATGCAAATAGATATTTAACATAAATAATTTTTTTAATCTCGCAATTCACGAATCATAATAAAAGCTTCGGCATAACTGTAACCCGTAGAAGCTCCTCGTAACTTTGCCAAACATATACTGTTCTCCACACTACGACTGTGAGGTGGTTGACGCATTTCAAGATTATAAATATCTAGTACGTGTCTTTTAATGTCAATATAATCACTAATATCAACAAACACATTAGGAACAAAAGGTAAATAACTTGGTGTTTGCCATTCAGTACTTGAAAGAACTTCAAAGCTATAAATCTTCTTGACACAAAAATTAGGTTGAGGACGACACGCTGTCATTACTGCTTTATGTGCTACCTGATGATCGATATTTAAATCCCCTAAATGATGAGTATAAATAATTTTCGGTTGCAATTCATTGATAATAGTTTCTAGTTTTTGAACTATATCAAGCAAAGGAATGCTGTCCATCCTATTATCAGGAAAACCAAGAGAATAGCTCTTTTTTATACCTAAAACTCTTTGAGATTTATTTGCTGCGATATTCCTCATTTCAAGCTCAGCTATTGTAACATTTTCTCTTGACGTAACGCCATCAGCTAAAAAAACGGTAAATACTTCGTCTTTTTGAGAAATATGCTTAGCAATTGTACCAGCACAGCCTAGAACTTCATCATCTGCATGAGCAGCCACAATTAAAACTACTTCACTCATTTTTTCTTCGCTACGATATTCCAGGCTGCAAATTGATGACCATTGTTAGGAAGGGACTGTTTAATTACTTTTTCTTCTAATAATAAAATTTCAAAATCCTTAAACACCTCTTTTAAATGCTCTTCATCAAAAAAATGCACCTTACCACAGCCAGCTAAATGACCTTGCTTAAAATTATAATAAGTATATTTATCATCAATATTATCAGCAAATTGAATATCAGCATGTTTAGTTGAGAACCAATCAACAGCAATAAAAAAACCATCTTCATTAAGAGATTTTAAAGACTTATCAAGAACCGTAATTATGGTGTCTAAATTATTATGAACTAAAGATGCTCGATCTATGATCAAATCAAAATTTTTATTAAAGAAATTACAATTCTTAAAGTCAATACACGTAATTTTGTTTTTTAATACAGGATACCTGGTATGTAACTGTTCAATAATCGTCTGGCTTCCATCAATTGCAAAATATTCCATACCCAATGCATTGAAAAAAGGTATATTAGCTCCTGCACCACAGCCTAATTCAAATACTGAGCCTTTATTTTGGATTATTGTTTTAGCGTAGCGATTAGTTAGACTAACAACATCTGACCATGGCCAGACAGATAAATGTGTATTGCTTTTATATAGTTGTTCCCACTCTGTTGAAAACGTCATAATCATCTCCTTAAAAAATGTATTGGTGCATCATTCATCCAAGCATCTACAATAGATAGGTTAGGTATAAAATCTCCCCAGTGTTGATCATAAACTCTCTCCTGATAATCTTGATACTTAATTAGTATGTTTTCTTTGGTGAAATCACTTTCTATAAGATAATTTTTTCCAAGTTGTCCTGATAGATACTCTGTACAGTCAAATTTTTTGCATAACTCTAAAATCAGATCTGATTTTTTTCCTTGTATATTTATATCGCTTAGTCTTATCACTTTTGTTTTTAATCCGAGTTCATCTATCCAAAATTTGAGTTGTAAAAAACAATACTCAGCAAGGGTAGATTCCTCTATATTTATAAGTTTCTTTATTTTTTCTTCCTTTTTTTTAAAGTCTTTTACCTTTGAGTAATTTTGACAAATACTTCTTATATGTTTTTCTCTCCAGTTAATATTATTAACCATATTAATTTCTAAAATGGTTTTACTTAAATGCCCATTACTATGAACAGGTATTGTTAAAAGCTGTTTTCCAAAGGGTGTTTTTATATAATTTCTATTTATAAAACTATTTTTCTCATATTGAACATTATCCATATATATAAACACATCTGATAAAGCAATCTTTTCAAAGTAACCCAACCAAGGCAAATAAGCTGGCTGATGGGCTGAGAGAATCATAAAGTTATATCCTTATTAGTGTTGCTAGCCTATTTTATATGGAAAAGTTATTAATAAAATATATAAAAGGATACTATTTATTTGTAATATTCATATTTAACCTTCATAGGATTCCCAAAAACTAAAGAATAAGGAGGAATATAACCTTTATCAACAATTGTTCCGGCCGCAATAACACTATGATGCCCTATATGTGCTCCTCCTTTAATCACACAATGTGACCCTACAAAGACATTGTGTTCTAAAATAATATCACCTCTTTCTATTTCCTCTTTATACTCTATACATTTTTTATGAGAATCGGCACAATTTATTGAAACAAAAGAAGCAATATCACAATTATCTCCAATTTTAACCAGTGCATCTTTCGCATTAATTTCAGAAAAAGCTCCTACAAAAACATTTTCTCCAATTACTGGCTCACCATTAATCCATACCATCGGATGAAATTGATTTTTTTTAAAAGATGTAAGTTTAGTAAACCATTCTTGCAATTGCTCTAAACTAGGTATCATATTTAATATCCTTTAAAGAAATAAGACTTCCTTTTTTAATACTTTTAGAAGCTATTGTACCTAATATTTCTTCATACATAACTGGTGGTAAACCATTACCAGGTCGTCTCAATCCGACATTGGACACATTTAATGTTTCACCATTCATAATGTCTTTTAAAGCTACAATACTCCTTCTGGCTAACGTTCTCATTTGATACTCTTTCTCTGTCGGAATGAGTAAAGGACTACCTCTCATTTTAAATGACTTATGTATACAATTAATCCAATTTGCTAATTGTTCTGGAGTATCTGAGAACCAATGATCCGGTCCAGGTAAATTATGATCAAGTGTAAAATGCTTTTCAAAGATAGTTGAACCTAAAGCAACAGCCAAGCTAGCTGCTAAAGCATCTTGTGTATGATCCGAAAAACCAATAATTAATCCAGGAAAGGAATTTTTGAGTGTATTTATTTTTAGAATATTGACATCTTCAGGAGGAGTTGGATATTGTGACGTACATAACATTAAAGCTATTTCTTTACCCTTAAACCATCCAGCTGCTTCAAGAGCCAGATGAACTTCTGCCAAGTTACTCATTCCACAAGATAATATAAGAGGAAGAGATACATTTGCATAACTACTAATTAAAGGTAAATTTGTAAAATCATCAGAGCCTATCTTAATTGCAGGCACTCCGAGCTCTAAAAGTAAATCTAAATCTGATCTATTTTGAGGTGTAGAAAAAAAAGTAATATCTTGTTTTTGACAATATCTTTTTATTTCAAGCCATTCATCTTTGGTGAATTCATAGCGCTTGAACATATCAAGCATTGACTCTGTAATTTCTATACCTTGAGAAAAATAAGTAAATAATTGATTTTCATCACCACAAAATTCTTCTGCTTTAAATGTCTGAAATTTTACTGCATCAGCTCCGGCTTTTTTGGCTTCTTCAATCATTTTTTTAGCACAAGCTAAGTCGCCATTATGATTTATTCCGACTTCAGCAATGCAGTATGGTTTATTTTGACCACCAACTTTTTTATTTCCTATGTAAAATTCAGACATTTAAATCTCTTTTTAAGCTATCAACAAGATCCTTCACACCCATCCCTTTTGTAAGGGTTGATGCATTATGAGATAATAATTTTAAAAGTTGTATGTTCGTAATCTTAGTTAACTCTTTAATCAAACTATTAGGACTATTAACTATTAAGGATATAGATTGCTGATATAATGCTTTTGCCCCAGCACTTTGATTTTCAGCCAAAACCATGACTAATGTTGGCAATCCTAAACAACATCTTTCCCATGAGGTCGAACCTGCTGCACCTATGGCCAAATCACTATTTGCCATAACTTCAGCCATATTACCAACACCTACTAATACTTGAGTTGGTCTAGGCATTTTACTTGCTAAATCTTTTACTTGTTCAAGATAGGGAGCCATATTGCCCATTATTACAGTAATCTCCAAATCTTTTGGCAAATCAGCTTCTTGTAAAACAGTAAGGACTTGACTAGTAACATTATCTTTATCTACTCCTCCAAGATTAATTAAGAGCCTTTTTAAATCACCTTTTATACGACGCTTTAAACTATACTCACGCCACTCAGTAAATTCAGGACGTAGTAACGCGTACTCTGGACCAATAAAGATATGACAATATTTAGGCACTAAGTAATGATAATCCTCCTTCACTCGACCTAAATTCTGATCTAATAACAAATCGCACTCATGTCTTCTATTAGCGAGATCGTCAAGAACCATAATTTTTTTACAATACGGTCGTAAAAGCTTTTCCCAAGTCTCATCAAGAGCATAGTGATCAACAATCAACCAATCAATTTTCTGTTCTTTTATTATATTAATAGTTTCTATAGCATCTTGTTCTTGAGAGGTGCCCAGCCAAGCAGCATATGATGATTCTGTATTTTGAGTACTATAGAGTAAATTATTGAATACAGGAAGGCGGTATACTTGAAATCCTTTAGCCTCAGTATACTCAATCATATTACCGTCATGCTCTCGACAAATAAACTCACACTGTACCTCCTGCTCCGTTAAAGCAGTCGCTAGAGTTAAACAGCGCATCATATGACCAGTGCCTATTTCTATTGAGCTATCACAACGAATAAGAATGTTCACAAATTAAACCTATACTTAAAGAATTCACCAGCATATCCATCCTCCATCAACTTGTATATTTGCTCCATTAACATAAGACGATGCGGAGGATGCTAGAAATAGAATAGCCCCTTGTAATTCATCTGGCTGACCTATTCGCCCCAATGGCACTTTAGAACTTAGTTTATTTATGAAACTAGGATTTTTCTCCTGTTCCTCATCGTTAGGAAAAGGTCCAGGTGAAATCGCATTGACTCTGATACCTTCTGCTCCAAACTCACAGGCTGCATAACGCGACCAATGTAAAAGCGCTGCCTTAGATGCTCCATAGAAAGGAGGATTTGAACAATCTGCACTTTCATAAACTCGTAAATCAGGTATTACAACACCATACATAGAACCAATATTAATAATAGAGGCATCATTACGTATTTTTTTTGCTTTTCTTAAATTTGGTAATAATGAATGGGTTAAACGATGGGCAGCTACTACTGTTACGTTGTAACTTGAATGGTAATTTTCAATATCAGAGAACTCAATAGTTCCAGCTCCACCGTTATAAGCGTTATTAACTAAAATATCAACTGCTTCACCTTCTAATGTCTCAACAAACTGATTAATCTCTTGTGCGTTGGTAACATCAAAAAATGCTGGATATACATCTAAATTCAAAGAATTAAGTTCATTAACAAGTTGCTGACAACGCTCTTTAGAACGAGAATTAATAAATACACGAGCACCAGCTTCAGCCAATATAGTGACCATTGATTTACCTAGGTATCCAGTAGCACCCGTTACTAAAGCAGTTTTACCTGTTAGAGAAAATATCTCTAGTCCTTTTTTTTTCATCTAAACACACCAATTGCTAGGGTTTAGAGTTTCAGCTGATATTTTTGGTCGTTTTTGGACAATTTCATTAATGACCTTTTCAGGAAAAAAATCTGTAGTAAAAGTTTTAATATTCATAAGCATCTGTTCTTGGTTTTCCATTCCAATTACAACACCATCAACCCATTCTAGTGAACGAGTATAATTAAGACATAAATCTGCAACTGTTTGCTGATTATAATATTCCACCGTTTCTCTTAACCAACTGATAAAAATATGTGGTTCTTTAACTAATGCCTTTTCCCAGAGCGACTCATCAGTACTAGTCAATAAACCTTGAAGTAATGTACTTCGAACATGGATTATTAGTTTTCTTTGTAATTTTCGCTCAACAATTTTGGGTAATAGTTTATCCCAACGCCAATCTAAAATATTAAAAGGCATCTGAATCAATTCAATTTGCTCATTTTCTAAAGCACTCTCTAATTCACTAGGACTTTGTACAGAAACTCCTAACGAACCAATCAATCCAGATGCTTTGTGCTGTAAAAGTCTTTTCCAGATAACACCATGAAATAAGGAAAGGTGCGAAGCTCTATGTAGCAAGAGCACATCAAGTTCACGTACCATTAATGATGCACATGACTCATAAATACTTTTATCTACTTGATTTTCAATAAACTTAAAAGATGCATTTGGCTCAATATCATTTAAAGGTGAAAGTTTAGTTATTATCCTTGCTCTACCATTCCATCCTTCACTTAAAACATCACCTATCAACTGCTCACTATTACCATAGGCTCTTGCAGTGTCAATAAACAATGTACCGTTTGTTATTGCATCTTTAATTAATCTACGTGCATTATGCGAACTTGGTTTCCCTTTTTTATTTACAATGCCATAATCAAGCCCCAACTGTGCAGTGCCAAGAACAAGCTTTTGGGTTAATTGTGGTTGATAAGGCTGACCTTTTTCACCTTCTAATTCTTGTATAAGTTTAAAAGCAGAGACCTTAATAGGATCTTCAACTTTCGCAAAGACTCGACAGATATTTAAGTAATCATCTAAACAATCAACAGTGCATCGAAGGTGTCCTTTACTTAAATTTTTATATTTTACAAAATAGTTCTCTCCATATTTCCTTCTAATATAAGGTGTGACATGTTCCTGATCAAAAGTACTACTTGCACTACTAAGCGCCTCTCTCAAATGCTTAAGTCGCATTAATTCAACACTTAAACCATAAGGCAAACCTGATTGCTCTCCATTGCAACAAAGATATTCAAGTTCTTTCTCCAAAAAATAAGCTTCAATCTCATCAAGCAATAATCCATCAGGAAAAGTGTTATCACCTGTCAACCTAAAGACTAAAGTATTTTCATTATATTCACTCAGAGCTTCTACTATTCTCTGTAAAGTATTATTTAAGCTACCTCTAAAAATATTTATTCCATAAGTGCTCAAGACTCTTGCTAACTCATCATCTGTTGACTCCTTAGAAGTAACAACAATTACAGTTCGCCCCGTATTTGCAGCTCTTTTTGCTGCTAAAATTACGAGAGGTAAATCTGCAATAGATAAAAGAACTTTTCCTGGTAGTCTTGTAGAATTAGTTCGAGCTTGTAAAACAACAACACTATCCAACACAATTATCCTCTAATGTTTTATATACAATATGCTGTTGCTCTATGGTTAGGCTTGGATACATCGGCAAGCTAATCGCTTCTTGATAATACTGCTCAGCTTGAGGGAGATCTCCTTGGCTAAAACCCATTTGCTGATAATAAGGCTGCGTATGCACCGGGATATAATGCAGATTAACACCTATACCTGCGGTTCGCATTCTTTCAAAGATTTGTTTATGAGTTACAGTGATTTTGTTGAGTTGCAGCCGAATCACATAAAGATGAAAACTAGAATAACTATCAGGGTGTTGCCAAGGAATAGTTATAGGTAAATTTGTAAGTATTTCGTTATAATGTTCAGCAATAACATGTCTTTTTTCTACAAAGCTATCTAAACGTTCTATTTGGCTCAGACCTAAAGCTGCCTGCAGCTCTGTCATACGATAATTAAACCCTAAAGCTATTTGCTGATAGTACCAGAGTCCTTCCGAGGGTTTTGTCATTAAATCTGCATTACGAGTTATACCATGGCTACGCAACAAATCCATTGTTTGAGCTAACTCATCATCATTTGTTAATGCCATACCACCTTCAGCTGTGGTGATAATTTTCACAGGATGAAAGCTGAAAATACTAATATTACTATAGCGGCAATTTCCAATATATTCATTTTGATATTTACCGCCGATTGCATGAGAAGCATCTTCAATAATTTTAAACCCATACTGTTGGCTTAATTTATAAATCGATTGCATATCGCATGACTGACCACAAAGATGGACAGGTACAACAATTTTAGGCAACCTGCCTTGCTTTTTTGCCTGAATTAATTTTTTTTCCAAGGCATTAGGACAAAGATTATAAGTTCGTGGATCTATATCAACAAAATCAACTTTTGCACCACAGTAAAGTGCACAGTTGGCAGAAGCAACGAAAGTAATAGGGCTAGTCCAAAGCCAATCTCCTTTTCTTAAACCAAGAGCTAAGCAAGCAATATGCAAAGCAGAGGTTGCACTATTAACAGCTATACCATGCTTGGCGCCTACTTTATCCGCAACAGCCTTTTCAAACAAAGGTACTTGTGGACCTTGAGTAAGAAAGTCAGATTGAAGAACGCTTACCACGGCATCAATATCTTCTTGCCGAATATCCTGGCGACCATAAGGAATCATTAAATACTACCAACGTTATCAAAATTACTCTTAAGCCAAGCTTTTAATTCTGATTCTTTCATCCATTCATTATTATTATCACTAGTGTAAGAAAAATATTCCGAGACTTTTCTACCATCTTTAATGCGTTCAGCATCATTCCCCCAACCATTAATAGCAGGTAAAATCTTGAAATGCTCATTATATTCATAAGTATAGTATGAATCCTCTATACCAATCATTTGCTCATGTAATTTCTCTCCGGGACGAATACCAATAATTTGATGCTTAGCATCAGGAGCAATAACTTTGGCTATATCAGTAACTTTCATTGATGGAATTTTTTTTACATAAATTTCACCTCCAATCATGTCGCTAAATGCATGCCAAACAAGTTCCACTCCTTGCTCTAATGTAATCATAAAGCGAGTCATACGTTCATCAGTAATAGGCAAAGTACCAGTACCTTTTATAGAATGAAAAAATGGTATAACTGAACCGCGTGATCCCATCACATTACCGTAGCGTACGACAGAAAATCGTGTTCCATGTTCCCCAGCATAAGCATTGCCAGCAACAAAAAGTTTATCTGAACAAAGTTTTGTTGCACCATATAAATTTGCTGGAGCACTTGCTTTATCTGTAGAAAGGGCAACACAAGCTTTTATACCATGGTCAATACAGGCATCAACCAAATTCATTGCACCATTTATATTAGTTTTTATACACTCAAAAGGGTTGTATTCAGCAGTAGTTACAATTTTGGTAGCGGCTGCATGTACAACATAATCTACCCCATCTAAAGCTCGATACAATCTATCTTTTTCACGTATATCTCCTATAAAAAAACGAATACGATTTTCATTAGGATATAGTTTAGCCATTTCCCATTGTTTCATTTCATCACGTGAGAAAATGATAAGTTTTTTGGGATTATATTTTGCCAGAGTCATAGCAACGAATTTATGACCAAAAGAACCTGTGCCACCAGTGATTAAAATTACTTTATCATTAAACATCTGAACCTTGTTTATAGTTGCTTATGAATATCAAATAATAGTTACTTAAGAGAAAATATAATGCTCTATTTAAACTTAACTACCAACATTAATTTAATATCAATAGAATTTTGTAGATTCTTGCGTAAATACTTACAATGACAAAATCCATTAATTTTAAAGTTTTAATATGCTATTACATTGTGCTACCGCACTCTCTCTATGAGCAATTATCACCATTGTCATTTTTCCACTTAAATTTTGAATAGCTTCATTCACTGCTTTCTCAGTTTCAGTATCTAAAGCACTCGTAGCTTCATCCATAAATAATACTTGTGGATTTTTATATAAAGCACGTGCAATACCTATCCTCTGACGCTGGCCTCCCGACAGCATAACACCACGCTCACCAATGATTGTATGATACCCTAAAGTCAATTGATTTTTAATAAAATTATGAATTTGAGCTTGCTTTGCTACAAACTCAACTTGCTTTAAATTAATTAAATCTTTAGGTACGCCAAAAGCAATATTTTCAGCAATACTTTTATCCGCCATGTAAATAGTTTGTGGTACATAACCTACAAAGTTGCGCCATTCTATTACATTGTTTTCGTTAAGTTCGATATCATCAATGAAAACTTTACCCTTTTGAGCTTGTAATAAACCAAGCATAATATCCATTAGGGTACTTTTACCGCTACCACTTTTACCTACAATTCCTAAACTAGTATTTTTTCTAATTTCTATATTTAACTTGTTAAGGATTGGTTGCTCAATTCTATTGGGATAAGCAAAAAAAATATTTTCTAAACGTATAGAATGTTTAAACTTTAAGTTGTGATTGATGGATTCTACAATATTTAAGTCTTCATTTTTTTCTAAAGCAAATTCTGGTTTAAGTATGGATAAAATCTGTTCGGAAAATTTAATTTGAGAAATCGAACGGTAAATATTTTGTGCCGCAGGTAGCATGCGATAAGCAGTAAAGCCATATAATCCAAGTACTGGTAAAATATGCGAAACATCTTTACCTGAAACCACTAAAATCATCGCCAAACCAATTAGGCAACCATAACCTACAGTCTCAATAACATTGAGTGGTACTTGTCCTAGTGTCTCGCGTGTTGCGATATGTCTAGCGAACACTCGTGATGATTGTTCAAATTGATCAATATAACCTTGTTTCGCATTGTTAATCATCACGTCTTTAATACCCGCAAGGGCTTCTTGACAAGTTTGATAACGCTCTTCATTAGCTTGTGTAAACTCTTGCCCAATCTTATTGAGTATTTTTCGAACTAGCATATATATAGTGGCATAAAATAGACCCAATACCAATGCTGTTGCTATAGCCATAAGTGGATCGTAAAGTAGAAGAATCCCGACCATAGATAATAATACAATACCATAAGACATAAGGGTTAAAGCAGGTAATACCATGGTCCAAATGAGTTGATCTGCTTCGGATAAAATATTTTTGACCAGGGTTGAACTATTTCGCTGAATAAAAAATTCATAGTTTTGTTGCAAATAAATCTTAAGTAGGCGAGTCGAAAAGTAGTGCCGTTGTAAACTTGAAAAACGATTGACTACATATAGCGTCACAATTTTAAATACTGTTGAGCATATAACAATAAATAAAGAGAGAAAGCCTAAATACAATATAAAGCTTTGCTTATTTGGGGTCTCTGTAAAACCATATAGTAGTTTTAAATAGTGATTAGACTCTACGACTCCAGGATTTGATAACACAGCCAAAAAAGGCATAATTGAAATAACACCCGCTGACTCAATAAACGCCATGCCCATTACTAAAATGAAGACATAAATGATTTTTCGCTTATCTAAAGGTGATAGAATCTGCCAAAGTTGCTTCAGACTATTAAACACGGCTGATTTATTTCTCTTTATACATCAAAGCTGTAATTTGTTCTGAAATTAAGCCCATCAAAAATATCATAATACTTCCAGTATAAAGTAAAGCACTCATATTTGTAAAACGACCGAACTCATATAATGTATAGCCATACCAAGTGGTAGCTAATATAAATAACATTACAGCAAAAGGTAAAAACATTTTTAAAGGCGAATATAATGTAGCGATCTTAAAAATAATTAAAAAGAAACGAACACTATCTTTAACTGGATGTATATGACTCTTACCAATTCTTTTAGCAGTATGAATTGGAACATATTCAACTGAATAACCAGCTCTAAAAAAAGCCATAGTACTAGTCGTAGGGTATGAAAACCCATTTGGAAGTAAATAAATAAACTCTTTAAATTTATCGGCCCGAACTGCTCTAAATCCTGAAGTTAAATCTTCCACAATATGATCTGACATATAAGAGGCTAAATTATTATAGAGTTTATTTGCAATTCCACGCCCCATACTAGCTTGCGAACCCTTTTGACGAGCACCCACTACCAGGTCATAACCATTATGAATTTCTGCTAAAAGTTTTGGTATATCTCTTGGATCATGCTGTCCATCAGCATCCATAAAGACAATGATGTCACCAGTTGCAGTACGAGCACCTGTTTTAATGGCAGCACCATTGCCTTTACTATAAGGATGAGAAACCACTTTTGCCCCAGCTTGTTCTGCGATGTCTTTAGTATTATCGGTTGAGCCATCATTCACTACGATAATTTCATGCGCCAGCTGTAGTTGTTGGATCTGCGAAATGGTTTGACCAATGGCAGCTGATTCGTTTTTGGCGGGAAGAACCACACTTATTTTCAATGTTTAGTATCCTTTTGTAATTGAGCTAATAAAATTTCTCTCACTCTTTTACTTTCGAAATCATATTCCGCTTTACTACGTTTCAAAGTTTTAGGATCTTGTTGATGGTATTGTTTTTCCACCTGATCCAATAAAATTAATGCTTCTTTAGTCGCATGGTGTGAACCCAATTCAGCAACCATCATGAGTCCTGCCTCTACATCATTATATATTTTTATCGCCTTTAAATATTCATTTAAAGCTTCTTTTGGCTGATTATTAGCAAGTTCAATTTTAGCAGCCAAATATGGTGCTAATTTTTTGACATTCTCATCATTTTTATAATTGGGATTATCTTGTAAGGCACGTATTAAAAGCAAACTATCATATGTAAAAATACGACTCTTTACATCTTGAGTCGTATACTCGACCAACGTTCTAAAAGTTAATAAAGCTTGAGCATCATGAGGTTGTGATCTTAATTTATTAGCTGTATGCACAAAATCCTCATGGCTTGCTGTATTTAAATATAACTTATGTAGTAAAGAGCGTAGTGTCAATAAAGTACTATCTGGCATACTTTTAATTGCGCTATTTAAATGTTTATTTGCTTCTACAAACTGTCCATCTGCAAATAAAATTGCAGCCAAAGAATTCTGAGCACGTACAGAATTAGGTGAATTTTTCGCCCAATATATCTGTAATCGATCTGTATTCGACCAAAGTTTCACTCTTTCATAAGTGAAGAAACAGAGAATCACTAAAATAATTAAAACAATTAAATTAAGTAATTTTAAATTCACATACTTTCGTAAACTATATAATCCACTGGCAATTGGTAAGAATAAAAATAATGCTGCTAAATAATTACGATGTTCAAAATACAACTCTAACCCCAGTACTGTAGATTCCATTAAATGAGCAGCAAAAAAGAATAAAATTGCTAAAGCTAATAATGGATATTTTTTTCTTACTACAAATGCCATGAAGAATAATAAGAATAAAAATATAATAGAATATAAAGTGGTTATAGGATGAGTAATCGATCTAGAAACATCATATCCATCTTGATACAAACCTTTTAATTCAATTTGTGGTACAAAAAGATTAAATAAATACTCAACAACAATACGTGCTTCACTATATAATCGCTCAATCATATTAAAATTACGATTTGGCCATGGATTCTCAGCAAAACTTGTATATTTAATCAAGACTGCAATAATAGCTAAGGACGGTAACCATAAAAAAATGGCTCGCCATTGCCAGATTGGTTTATTGATTTGACTTAGATTACAAAATTCAATCACTAAAATAAGCAGAGGTAATAATGCACCATTTTCCTTACTAAACGTTGCTAAAAGTGTACTTACACCAAGAATAAACGTCATAAAAAAATAAGCGAAAATAGGCTTTTCTGTCACATAGCAACGAGCTTTTAAATAACCAATGATCCCAACTAAACTAAATAATGTCGTAAGTTGTGCCATACGTTGCACAACATATAAAGTGGTTGACACAAAATATGGGTGAAATAGCCATAAACTAAAAGACACCAAAGCAATCCATGTTGCTTTTTTTTCTTCATATTGATAGTGTTTTAATAAAAGTAAAGTTGCCCAAAATAATAAAGTACCATTGAGTAAATGGATCATTAAATTTGTATATTTAAAAATTGGCGCTTGAGATGGCCATGTATTATCATCAATAAGAAAGCTTGCCAAAGATATTGGGCGACCTGTAGGGCCTGAAAAACCATTAGTTACAAATGCTCTAAACTTATCCCAACTATCTATAGTTCCATAAGTACCCAATTCTTGTAAATTAACAAAATCATCAAAAATAAATCCCCCTTTTAGCCCCTGCCAATAAATACTCAGACATACCAACAAAAGAACAAAAAATAAAGAAACTACCAACAATGATTGTTTTTTAAGCATAAAAATTCAACTTTATGTTTTATAATGAAAAAACGCCCACCATTTTGATGAGCGCTTTCTATTTACAAAAAATTAGCGACAGTTAGATGGTAAATACTTAGTATCCACTGGGTTACTACTACCTGGTTTACATTTCCAAAGAATTCCTGAAGTAGTTGCTGTAGGGCTTAATGCTAAAGTTTTTCCATTATCTACTTTTTCATTGAACGTAATAGTAATAAGACCATTATTCGCTGTTAATGCTACACTTGTAACAGCATTTCCAGTAATTGTAGCAGAAATACCTGCAGAAGCAGCGTTAGGTGGCATTTTTCCATTTGATGAATAGAACTCTGCAACACCAGCCTTAGCCCCGCCAGCCAAGCTTAAACCTTCAGAAACGTGTGAACGCTTCGTGTAGTTTTGGTACGCAGGAATCGCAATTGCAGCCAAAATACCGATAATCGCTACAACGATCATTAATTCAATAAGAGTAAAACCCTTTTGCATAGATTTCATAACATTCTCCACAAATGTTTTTGTTTATTTATAAGCTTTGTAAAGCTAATTTAGCTTAATTTATAGTTAGCACTAACTGTGCCAAAGCTGATTATAATAAAATTGACAGAAAAAACAGCACTTTAAAAAAATAAAATTGTTACAACGTAGTTTTAATGTTTTTTTTGGTAAAAAAGTGACACTTTACGTCACTAATCCACCTGTTTTCTAGCCCAAAATAATGGGATTATTCCCCAATTCATTATTTTGCTCTTGAATGGATTGAGCATAAAATTGACTAAGTACTTCACCGATGTTCATCACCCCTGTTATGACAGCCAACTTAAACTGTTCCTGAGCCAACTGAGCAATCATATTTTTACAGATTTCATCCCAGATTATTTGCTGAGTGGCGGTTTTTAACCCCCGATCAATGACAATTTCAACTTTTCTTTCACATAAATTGATGTAAAGAAGTACACCACTATTATATTCAGTATCCCACACTCCAAGTTCTGCAAACAACTGACGCGCACGCATGCGTGTATTTTGAAAATAGGCCTGATTTACAGGAAGATGACCTTCTATCACGATCTGGATTTCGCCCACATGATCATGCTCGGCCTCAGCGACCGCCTGGGCAATCGCTACCTGGTCCTGTTTGGAAAAATAGCGTTTGGTTGCAGGCATATATAAAAAATGCTTTAACCAGCGTTTAAAACTGGGTTGATTTACTTCTTCTGTTTTAGGTTGGGTGACAATCTCTGTCGTATCTGTTGTTGTTACCATGATCCTGATGCTCCTCCTCCACCAAAGCCGCCACCGCCGCCACTAAATCCACCGCCACCGAAACCACCTCCTCCTCTGCCCCCTCCACGACCGGCAGATGAAAGTACAAGCTGAAAAATGGTTTGTGCAATTGCAGTGATGAGTAAAAAGAAGATGCCTACTCCAATCAATAAACTGGTAATTAAGCCAGCGCCATTGACCAGTCCAGCCACCGTACCCGCAACTGCTGCTGTAGAAGCACTGAGAGGCTTACCCACAATAAATGAACCAATAATCCCTGCAATTAGAATAAACAAGGCGGTACTCAAGGTTTTCTGTTTTGCTTGCTGTTCATGCAAGGCTTTTTCTTGCCGTTCTTTCAACTCCTGGGCTGCATTTGCGGCAACCTCAGGATCCATATTTAAAATACGTTCAATCTCTGCAAGTCCAGCATCAATGCCTTGGGCATATTGGGCCTGTTTAAAATGAGGAGTGATTTGATTTCGAATGATTCGGCTTACCACAATATCAGGCAGCACGCCTTCCAGACCATAGCCAGTTAAAATATGGATACGCCGATCATTCACCGCAATCGCCATGAGTAGACCATTATCCTGTTTTGCAGAGCCAAGTTGCCATTTTTCAGCCACCCGCATGGCAAAATCAAAAATATCTTCCTGACCGGTGGTCGGGACAATCACCACACCAATTTGCGCCTTGCCCTGTTCATGCAGCTTGAGAATCCGTTGGCTGATCTCCTGCTTTTCACCCGCATTAAGTAAATTGGCCTGATCCACAACCGGCTCATTTAAAGTCGGCAGTCCACGGATAGACTCGCCTTCTGCCATATCATTGGCAATTTGCGGCTGTTTTACTTCTGGCTGTGCTGACGGCTGTTGCTGGGTTTGTTGTTGCTCCTGAATGATCTTCCCTGCAATGACGGCATCTTCATTATCCGTGGCTGCTGCCTCTGCACTTAAAGCGAATGAACTGGACAATATTGCACACCACAAAACCAGCAGTTGCAAAACAATCGCAAGAGAGCTTTTCTTTTCTGGAGCAGACATAAGCGCATCCTTTTCTATATAGCCACCCGATTAATCAAATGTTACCTTCGGCGCTGTTTGTGCACCCTGTTCAGCACTGAAATTCGGTTTTGGATTCATGCCAATCACTTTAGCCGTCATGACTTGCGGGAACTGGCGCGAATAGGCATTAAAGTCTTGAACTGAGGCAATATAACGGTTACGTGCCACGGCAATGCGGTTTTCAGTCCCTTCCAACTGTACTTGTAAATCACGGAACTGCTCATTCGCCTTTAAGTCCGGATAATTTTCAGATACCGCAATTAAACGCGACAATGCACTGGTCATCTGTGCCTGTGCTTCCTGATATTTCTGGAATAAAGCCGGATCTTCCAGCACTTGTTTATCCACTTTTAGTCCTGCAACATTGGCACGTGCCTGAGTGACTTCTGTTAAAACCTGTTCTTCATGCTTGGCATAACCTTTTACCACATTCACCAGATTGGGTACCAAATCTGCACGGCGTTGATACTGATTCTGCACTTCAGCCCAGGAAGCCGTTACAGCTTCATCCTTCACCTGTAAAGTATTATAGCCACAGCCGGTTAAGCTTAGCGTGCTTGCCAGCACCACTGTCGCTGCGGTTTTTTTGATAAAATTCATTGTGCTATTCCTCTATTATTTATTTGTATTTGTTTAAATATTTTTATTGTAAACATATTTGGCTGTAGTTTTGTTTAATTTATTTATTCAAGATAAATTTCAATTTTTCTTGAATAAAATAAAAAAAGCCCGATCATGCGTCGGGCTGAATCAAGCATCATTTCAATCAGCTATAAGCACCTGTTGATCGCTCCTTTTGAAATTCCGGATGGAGATATTCGGTCGCCAATCGCTGCTTCCACATATTGACGATCTCGCTATAGTCAATTTCAGAAGGATGAAAATCAGCTTTAAAATAGGATAGATATTCAGGCAATAACTGGACAAACATTTTCCCAATTAAATAAATTCCCAAAAGATTACCCGTGACTTTAGGCAAACTTTTTTGCTTATCCTGCCAAAATAACCGTGTGGCCGAATAGAAAGTCAAGCTGGCAAAGCCTGTGGTCACACTGCGCATAATCATACGTCGCACTTTATCATCCCCATACACATGCTGATACACATCAAAGGCGACAGCACGATGTTCAATTTCTTCAATAGCATGCCAGACCCAGAGTTTGACTGTATCTTCCTCTGAACTTGCCAGAATTTCAGGATGTCGCAAAATATATCCGCCCAGCAAAGCGGTAAAATGCTCAAAGGCACAGGTAATTGCCAGCTGGATTTTAGGATGCAACCCTTTGATATAACTGTCTTTACGTGCAAGCCAAGCCTGAAAACGATCCAGATTATAATCATCCCGACGCCAGGCATCATTAAACGCTGCATGCGCTTTGGAATGCATAGCCTCCTGTCCAATAAAGGCAGCAATTTGGGCCTGAAGTTTTTCATCTTTTACTCGATCGCGGACATTCCGTACGCTATGTACAAAAAACTGCTCCCCGATGGGAAATGTAGAAGATAAGGCTGTCAGCAAATGTGACATGATAGGAGAATTGGCAAAATAATGCCTGCGAATGGCTTGCGGAGTAAATTGCGGTTTACGCACTGTAATTCCGACAGCCTTTGGACGATTTTGATATGATTTTTCTGCCGTCACTTGAGTCATCTGAATATCTCTTCGCTGAAATACAGACACTCAGTATGTGCAGGAATTGCTGCTTCATATATGGCATAAATGCTTGTCTCATTTGCAAAATCAGCCATTTTTCCAGCTCATTTACTCCTAAAATCCTTTATTTATCAGCAGGTACACAAAACTTATCATTTCAGGAAATACGTCATGACAATAAAAAACCCGCCTAAGCGGGTTTTTTATCAATGTTTAATGAGAGATTAAACATCCAGATAATCAAGGATACCTTCAGCCGCCTGACGACCTTCCCAGATTGCAGTCACCACCAGGTCAGAACCGCGCACCATATCGCCACCGGCAAAGATTTTCGGATTTGAAGTCTGGAATTTAAACTCTTGCTGTTCCGGCGCAACCACACGGCCTGAACCATCCAGGTTAATTTTCACATCATTAAACCAGTCAGCAGGGCTGGTACGGAAACCGAATGCTAGAAGAACTGCGTCAGCTGGCAAGATTTCTTCAGAACCCGGTACAGGTTCAGGGCTACGACGACCACGGCTATCAGGCTCACCCAATTGTGTAGTCACAAATTTAACGCCTGTCACTTTACCGTTTTCACCGACAATTTCGATTGGCTGACGGTTAAACTGGAATTCCACACCTTCTTCACGTGCATTTTTCACTTCACGGCGAGAACCAGGCATGTTTTCTTCATCACGGCGGTAGGCACAAATCACGGATTCAGCACCTTGACGGATAGAAGTACGGTTACAGTCCATCGCTGTATCACCACCACCCAGTACAATCACTTTTTGGCCTTCTACACTGATGTATTCAGCAGGATCTTTTTCCCAGCCTTGGCAACGGTTGACATTGGCAATCAGGAAATCCAGTGCATCATAAACACCGTCCAGATCTTCACCAGCGAAACCGCCTTTCATGTACGTGTATGTCCCCATACCCATAAACACGGCATCGTAGTCTGCAAGTAGCTGATCAATCGTAACATCAGTACCAATTTCAGTATTTAAACGGAATTCAACCCCCATGCCGGTGAAAATTTCACGGCGACGTTTCATCACGTCTTTTTCCATCTTGAATTCAGGAATACCAAAAGTCAGCAAGCCGCCAATTTCAGGACGCTTGTCAAAGACAACCGGTTTAACACCGTTACGTACCAGAATGTCCGCACAGCCCAGACCCGCAGGACCTGCACCAATGATGGCAACTTTTTTGTCTGTCCACTTCACGTGTGACATGTCTGGACGCCAGCCCAAGGCAAAAGCGGTATCATTAATGTATTTTTCAGCATTACCGATGGTCACTGCACCAAAACCGTCGTTCAGGGTACATGCCCCTTCACACAAACGGTCTTGCGGACAAACACGACCACACACTTCCGGCAGGGTATTGGTTTGATGGCAAAGTTCTGCTGCCTGAAAAATGCGACCTTCAGCAATTAACTTTAACCAGTTGGGAATGTAGTTATGTACCGGACATTTCCATTCACAATATGGGTTACCACAACCTAAACAGCGATGCGTCTGGTTTGCCGCAATTTCCGCTGTAAAAGGCTTATAAATTTCCACAAACTCTGCTTTGCGGACAGTTAGATCTTTTTTCTCTGGATCTTGGCGTGGGACATCCAGGAATTGAAAGTCATTGTTTAGGCGCTCTGCCATGTCTCTCTCCGTGGGGAGGCGTGGTCGGTTTATTTATCCGCCACACCTGCCTATCAATCTGCAGTAGTGGAATTATTGTGGATCAGCTTTGGTTGTTTTCAAAAGCGTTTGCAAATTAGCAGCTTTTGGTTTTACAAGCCAGAATTTACGGCTGTAAAAATCAAACTCATTGCGGATCTTGTACGCCCAAGCACTACCTGTCTCAGCAATATGCTCATCCAAGATGCGAAGCAAGAATTCTTGATGCTCTTCCATCGCCTCTGTAGAAATACGGTTTAATTCAATCAACTCATGGTTGTAATGGTCAACGAAGTCGTTATCCAGATCAAGTACATAAGCAAAACCACCGGTCATACCTGCACCGAAGTTATGGCCCACTTTACCCAGTACAGTCACAATACCGCCAGTCATATATTCACAGCAGTGATCGCCAGCACCTTCAATCACGGCAAATGCACCTGAGTTACGTACCGCGAAACGTTCACCGGCTGTACCTGCAGCAAACAGTTTACCGCCAGTCGCGCCATATAAGCAGGTATTACCAATGATTGCGGTTTCCTGAGTCTGGAACGGCGAACCTTTAGGCGGGAAGATAGACACGCGGCCGCCCGCCATACCTTTACCTACGTAATCGTTGGCATCACCTTCAAGTTTAATATGTAAACCGCCAGCGTTCCATACACCTAAAGACTGACCCGCAGTACCGGTTAAATTGACTTTAACAGGATGCGCTTCCATGCTGAGGTTGCCATAGCGACGTGCAATTTCACCAGAGATACGTGCACCGATCGAACGGTCACAGTTACCAATCGTGAAGCTATATTCACCGCTGATTCCCGCTTCAATCGCTGGCAACATTTCTGCCACCATTTTCTCAGCCAGAATACCTTTGTCAAACGGCGCATTCCCTTCAACCTGGCAATATTGCGCCTTGCCTTCAGCTGCAGGATGTGACTCAAGCAATGCGCTCAAGTCCAGGTGCGCATGTTTTTCAGTTTCACCTGGCAACATTTCCAGCAGATCGGTACGGCCGATCAAGTCTTTCAGGCTTGCAACACCAAGCGCTGCCAACCATTCACGGGTTTCTTCCGCAATGAAGTGGAAGAAGTTGATCAGCATTTCAGGTTCACCAATGTAGTGTTCCTGACGTAAATGATCCTGTTGAGTTGCCACACCGGTCGCACAGTTGTTCAAGTGACAGATACGCAGGTATTTACAACCCAATGCAATCATTGGCGTTGAACCAAAGCCAAAGCTTTCTGCACCTAAAATTGCCGCTTTCACGACATCCAGACCTGTTTTCAAACCACCATCGGTTTGTACACGAACTTTACCACGCAGGTCATTCACGCGAAGGGCTTGATGCGCCTCACTTAGACCCAATTCCCATGGCGAACCGGCATGGTGAATTGAAGATAATGGAGAAGCCGCTGTACCGCCGTCATAACCGGAAATGGTAATGAAGTCGGCATAAGCTTTCGCAACACCTGCAGCAATAGTTCCCACACCCGGTTCAGAGACCAGTTTCACAGACACCATCGCTTGAGGATTGACCTGTTTCAAGTCAAAGATCAATTGTGACAAATCTTCAATTGAGTAGATGTCATGGTGCGGTGGAGGTGAAATCAGGGTCACACCTGGAACCGAGTAACGTAAACGTGCAATCAAGCCATTTACCTTACCACCCGGTAACTGACCACCCTCACCCGGTTTTGCACCTTGCGCCACTTTAATCTGAAGAACTTCTGCTGAAGTCAGATAAGCAGGGGTTACACCAAAACGGCCTGAGGCAATCTGTTTGATTTTCGAGTTACGGATAGTGCCATAACGCGCTGGATCTTCACCACCCTCACCCGAGTTGGAACGACCGCCAATGGTATTCATGGCAATGGCAATCGCTTCGTGCGCTTCAGGAGACAATGCACCCAAAGACATCCCGGCAGAGTCGAAACGCGGCAGAATGTCTTCTACAGATTCCACCTGATCCAGTGGAATTGAATTATCTGTTTTCAGTTTCAACAAGTCACGAATGGTTGCAACCGGACGTTTGTTCACCAATTCAGCATATTCTTTAAAGTCAGCGTATTCACCTGAACGAACCGATTTATGCAGGGCATTAATCACATCCGGGTTAAAGGCATGATATTCCTTGTCGAATACGAATTTCAGCATGCCACCCTGATCGATTGGCTTACGTGATTTCCACGCAATATCAGCCAGTTTTTTCAGGTCATTTTCAAGGTCGGCAAAAGTAGCACCCTTAATACGGCTTGGTACACCTGTGAAGCATTTATTAACCACTTCATCAGATAGACCAACAGCTTCGAACAACTGGCCACCGCGGTAAGAGGCAACTGTTGAAATACCCATTTTAGACAGAACTTTCAACAAGCCTTTCTCAATACCTTTACGGAAGTTCGCCTGTGCATGAATCGGGTCACCCAGCAATTCACCTTTGGCAATCAGGTCATTGATGACGTCATAAGCCAGATAAGGATAGATTGCAGTAGCACCAAAGCCCAAGATCACTGCAAATTGATGCGGATCACGCGCCAGACCGGTTTCAACGATAATGTTGGCATCGGTACGCAGACCGACATTGATCAGGTGGTGATGCACCGCACCTGTTGCCATAAGCGCATTGGCTGGCAAGAAACCTTGACGGATTTTCTTGTCGGAAAGTACCAGTAAGGTTTTGCCGTCACGAATCGCTTGAGCAGACTCTTCACAAATACGTGCAATTGCCGCTTCCAGACCTTCATTTTCTGCATAGTTCAGGTCGATGTCAGCAATTTCATAACCTTTACGACCCAGGGTACGAATCTGATGCATTTTCGAATTTGAAAGCACTGGGCTGGAGATGATCAGACGGTCTGCATGTTCAGGACTCTGTTCAAATACGTTTTGCTCGCGACCCAAGCAAGTCTCTAAAGACATAACAATCGATTCACGCAATGGATCGATTGGTGGATTGGTGACCTGAGCAAACTGTTGACGGAAGTAATCTGATACATGGCGTACTTGGCGAGACAATACCGCCATTGGCGTATCATCACCCATTGAACCTACAGCTTCCTGACCGCTTTCTGCGATTGGACGAAGCAACTGGTCACGCTCTTCAAAAGTCACCATGAACATTTTTTGTGAGGCTTTTAGCTCATCGCCTTTCAAACCTTGATCACATAAATATTCTTCAAGCTCTGGGCTACCTTGAACACGCACAGAGTTTTCACGTAACCATTCACGGTAAGGACGCATTTTTTTCAAATGGTTGCTGACATCTTTGGTGTCCAACATTTTGCCGGTTAAGGTATCAATCACCAAAATCTGACCCGGGCCTACACGTCCCTTAGAAATGACATCTTCAGGCTCATAACCCCAAACACCAATTTCTGATGCCAGCGTGATATAACCATTTTTAGTGATGACCCAACGTGCAGGACGCAAGCCATTACGATCCAGCATACAGATGGCATGACGACCATCTTGAATCACCAGACCTGCCGGACCATCCCAAGCTTCCATATGCTTAGAGTTAAACTCATAGAATGCACGCAGGTCAGCATCTAAAGTTTCAACGTTTTGCCAAGCCGGTGGAACCAGCATACGCAGTGCACGGAACAAGTCCATACCGCCACCGACAAGAATCTCAAGCATGTTATCCAGGCTTGAAGAGTCTGAACCGGTACGGTTCACAATCGGGTTAAGATCGGTTAAACCTGGCAATAACGGGTTTTCGAATTTTGGTGTACGCGCCATCGCCCAGTTACGGTTTGCAGTAATGGTGTTGATTTCACCATTATGCGCCAGGTAACGGAACGGCTGTGCCAATGGCCAACGTGGTAAAGTGTTGGTAGAGAAACGTTGATGGAACACCACAATATGAGATTCCAGGCGTTCATCCGCCAAATCGGTATAGAAATCAGCAATCGCTGCAGGCATCATCAGGCCTTTATAGCTGATCACTGTAGAACACAAAGTCGTTACATAAAACGATGGATCATTGCTTAACTGCTGCTCTGCACGACGACGTGCCAGGAACAATTTACGGTTAAACTCAACCTCAGTCACACCCATTGGGCAATTGACAATAATCTGTTCAAATGCAGGCAAAGACTGCATTGCAATTTCACCAAGCGCATCATTATTGGTTGGAACAACACGCCAAGCGAGAACTTTAAGACCTTCAGATTCAATTTCTTTGGTCAGTACTTGTTTAGAATGTGCAGCAATTGCCGGGTCTACATTTAAAAATACGGTACCGACAGCAAAAATTTCACTTAAAGTGATATCACTGAGTTTTTTGGCTTCTTCACGGAAGAATTTTTTCGGCATTGCCAAAAGCAGACCACAACCATCCCCTGTCTTACCATCTGCGGCAATACCACCACGGTGTGTCATGCAGCTAAGGCTGTGCATAGCGGTCTTGACGAGATCATGGCTTGCATCACCCTGCATATGGGCGATTAAACCGAAACCACAGTTATCTTTAAACTCATCCGGTTGGTATAAACCTTGAGCGGGAGCTACAGTATTAGGCGATGGCATGTGCATAGCGTACCCTTCTTTCAACATGGCCCATAAAGCGGGCATCTAACAATCAAATATCTTCTTTGCGATTTAGTCCAATTCACTCACATCAAGATCAATGTTGAGCAAAACTTCTTCATCCTGTCTAAGATAGTCTGATTTTAATCTTTGTACATGGATGAATTGCAAAAAATGTTTTGCTTCGTTTACGCACTCTTTTAAAGCAGGTAAATTTGACAATTTCGCACACTCATTGAATCTTTTCGCGCCAAAACAGGGACATTAACTCAATTCATGCACCAATAAAGCAAAAAATATGCCAATTTAAAAATTAGAGTGCTAAATGTTTTAAATATAGAAATATTAAAATTTCATTAACTTTAGAGTAATTTTCAAGAAACATATTTCGCACTATATCTGTGCATATAAATAATTTTATAACTCAAATTGCTCTATTTTAGAACTATATTTTCAATTAAATGGGTCATTAATTTCTTGTTCGGGAATTCTGTTTCCGCTTTGTTTCGGTGCAGCCCCAACACCTGAATGGGATTGCTGGACATCTACAACATTGCCTTGCTCATCACGTCGGGTTACTGTGGTTGTCGTGGTTGCATTTGCAGGATCCGTCTCCGCTACACTTGGCTTAGGCTTAGGCTTAGGCAAAGCCAACATGCTTTCATCCACTTTTGGCAAGGGAACGGATCTGAGATTCACCGCATACAGCTTATTGTTGGTGCCCATTTCATCCGCACCCATGTCATTCACTAAAGAAACGTAATTTTCAATATCCTGCACTTTAGGCTGAACAGTCTTGGGCAATGGGAACGCTAATTGTTCTAGCACACGTTGAGCTTGATCTTGACTTCGATATACGCCATAAAGAAGCACATATTGTTCTATCTGATTCTCACCACTCAGGCGTATATAAAAAAAGTTCTTGCGGTCAGATTGTTTTTTTAAAAAACTGCGGATCACGTCATCTTTAGTTGTCCGGAATAATTCGATGGTGCTTGCATTTTTATTATCATTAATAAATTTGCTGCCACGAAATTCCGGCTCATAACTTCCCGTAGTCACCACCCGTGTGGTCATTTCCAAAGGACGCACTTCTTCCTGAAGTGCACCCAGCAGGCTGGTTGCAGCCACCTTTTCCGGTTGAATTTGTAACTCAGATGCAGTTTCAGCAGACTTTTCCACCTCAACCAAAGCATCACTGTCAGTTATCGCCCAAAAAACAAGTGCTGCAAACAGACACACCAATCCACACACCAGCCAAATATAGTTTTGAATACGTTGCCATTGTGTACGGAGGGTTGTCATGATTTATGCCTTTTCTTGATTCGCTAAAATCGCCTGTTTCATCAATTCCACATCAAATTCTTTGCTAATCACAGCCTGTCCGAGCGATTTCATCAGCACCAGACGCAACTGTCCATTCAGCACTTTTTTATCGTGCGCCATATAGGCAAGGAACTCTTGCAGTGGAATAGCTGGGCATTTTACTGGCAAATGAGCCCGTTGAATGATTTTTTTTGTACGTTCCAGATCTTCGACTGAAATCCAGCCCATCCGTTGTGACAAATCAGCCGCCATCACCATACCGGTGGCCACTGCTTCTCCATGCAGCCAAACCCCATAACCCAGGTAGGATTCAATTGCATGACCAAAAGTATGACCCAAATTCAGCAAGGCACGCTCGCCCTGTTCTTTTTCATCATTGGCAACAATGCGTGCTTTATGGGCACAGGAACGGTACACGGCTTCGGCGAGTAGATCTGAATCTCGCGTAACAAGACCTTCCATGTTTTGCTCAAGCCAGACCAGAAAATCCTGATCGCCCAACAGGGCATATTTGATCACTTCTGCCAGACCTGCAGATAACTCGCGGTCAGGTAAAGTCGAAAGCTGGGACATATCCGCCAGCACCACTTGCGGTTGCTGAAAAGCTCCAATCATGTTTTTACCGAGTGGATGATTGATCCCGGTTTTTCCACCCACGCTTGAATCAACTTGCGACAGAAGCGTCGTCGGCACCTGAATAAAATAAACGCCGCGCTGGAAACAGGCAGATGCAAAACCGGCCATATCTCCAATCACCCCACCGCCCAATGCAAGTACCGTGGCATCACGGTTAAATCCGGCTTGCAGTAAAGCATCAAAAATCAGGTTCAAGTGTTCAATATTTTTATATTGTTCACCATCAGGCAAAATACATGTTGCGACGGTTTTTCCCAAATGCTCGATTGCCGTCACGTAATGTTCCAGATACAAAGGTGCAACCGTAGTATTGGTGACCACCATGACCTGTTTTCCGCGGATATACGGCTCAAGCAATGATTGAGGATCTAAATCACTGCCAATAAAAATAGGATAGCGGCGATCACCGAGTTCAACATGTAAAGTTTGCATGAAATTAAAACCGTTAATTAGACTAGCTTTGTTTCTTGAGAAACAATCATATGTAAGATTTTTTGCGCTAAATCCCGAGCAGCACCCTGATTTGTTTCAATAATATAATCTGCAATTTCACGATATAAAGGATCACGAACTGCCAATAGATCACGTAACTTTTGCTCAGGATTTTCAACTTGCAGTAAAGGACGGTTTTTATCCCGATAAGTGCGCTGTAATTGAATTTCGACAGGAGTATAGAGGTAAACAACGATTCCGCGCTGTTTTAAGAATTCGCGATTAGGCAACTGGGTTACTGCCCCACCACCGGTTGCAACAACCAGCTGTGAACGGGCAGTGAGCTCATCAATCACCATTGTTTCTCGGTTACGAAATCCCTTTTCACCTTCTTTTTCAAAAATCCAAGGAATTGTCGCACCTGTTTTACGCTCAATTTCCTGATCGCTATCAAGAAACTCTCGTCCCAACAGTTCCGCTAAATGACGACCAACAGTTGTTTTCCCAGCCCCCATTGGCCCTACCAAATAGACATTTGGCAGGGTTTCAAACTCATTGCTTGGCAAGGAGTCACCTATTTATTTTGTTAAATTCAAAATATATTAATGATTTCTTGAAACACTGTCATTAACAATTCGCGGTGTAACAAAAATCAATAGCTCTCGCTTATTGTCCGACTTCAAATCTTTACGGAACAAACGGCCTACGTAAGGAATATCACCCAAGAATGGTACTTTGGTTTGAGCATTACGTGTTTCTTGCTCAAAAATACCACCAAGTACCACAGTTTCTCCATTATTAACCAAAACATTGGTATTAATTTGATTTTTATTAATCGTCAATTGACCGGTAGGTGTTGGGTTTCCTGGAGTATCGCTAGTAATATTGAGTAGCATTTGAACTTTACCGTCAGGCGTAATACTTGGTGTTACATCTAAGCTCAGTACAGCATCAATAAATTCAGTGGTTGAAACTGCATTTGTACCACCACCTTCCGATGATTGATATGGAATCTGTGTACCAGATGAAACTTTAGCCACCTGCTTGTCTGCGGTTAAGACTTTAGGAGTGGAAATAACTTCCCCATAACCATCTGCTTGTAACGCTGAGAGTTCCAAATCCAGCATAAAATCAGATAAACTGATTAAACCAAAAGCAATACGACTCGCACCTTGACTGGTTACACCTAAATCCACATTTAAGTTCTGTGGACGTTGAATCGTATATTTACCGTCATCATCAGGTGTTTTTAAATCCCATAAAGTTGTATCACTACCGCCGACCAGTAAATCACTATTCTGATTAATGCCCTGTGACAAGATACCCCACTTCACGCCCATTTCTTTACTAAACTCAGTTGAAGCACGCACAATACGTGCCTCCACCATCACTTGCTTGACTGGGATATCGAGCAGGTCAACCATTTTTCGAACTTTATCAATATTCTGTGCGGTATCGTTAATAATCAGTGTATTGGTACGTATATCTGCAGATATCGTTCCACGTGAGCTTAATAAACTTTCACTAGAGTTGTTATTACCATTACTAGAATTAGAATTATTTGAAGATTTAGTTTGTGTAATCAGTTTTTCAATATCAGCAACCTTTGCATAGCTAAGTTGCATATACTCGGTCTGTATTGGCGCCAATTTCACACTTTGCGCCAGTGCCTTGGCTTCTTCCTCTTCCGCCTTAATCAGTTCTGATACCGGCGCAATCCAGATTACATTTCCATTACGGCGTTTATCCAGATTTTTGGTTTTTAAAATGATATCAAGAGCCTGATCCCATGGAACATCTTTTAAACGCAGGGTAATATTGCCTTGAACACTATCTGCAGTCACCATATTGATGCCGGTGAAATCTGCCAGTAATTGCAGTACACGACGTACTTCAATATCCTGAAAATCTAGTGAAATCTTTTTACCTGTATAAGCATTTGCCGCCTTAGGTTTTAATGGATTTTTATCTTCAGGCCGTTTTAAGCTGATGGTCAGCTTGTTATCCGTCTGATAAGCCATATATTCATAGCTACCAGAAGTCTGAATCGTAATCACACCATTGCCACCGTCATTGGTAGCATCGACCGTGGATACGGGGGTTGCGAAATCATTCACATTTAAACGACGTGCCAAGTGTGCTGGAACTTTATTACCTAAAGTTCGCACCACCACTTTACTGCCTTGTTGTTGCACATCTACCGGAGTATTGCTTCCTAATAAGTCTACAACAATTTGGCCTTCACCCTGACTACCGCGCTGGAAACCAATATTGGAAATACCTTGTGCAGTTTTCTGGGCAACCACTTGCTGAGAGGCAAATGCATTCGCAGCCGCGGAATTAATTTTTAAAATAAAAGTATTGCCTTCAACACGCGTGGTAAAAGCACCTGCATCAGCCAAATTCACAGTTAAACGTGAACGTTGGGCATCAGAACTCACATCGACGGAAGTGGCTTCTTTCGTTGCAACCGGAATACTATTTTGTTTTAAATTTTGTTGTGCTTTATCAAAATCAAGAATTAAGCGTGATGGCTGCTCTAGCTGGTAAGCCTGCGGTTGTGGTGGCAAACCATTGAACATGACACGGATTTCTGTACCTTGGCCTGCAATCTGCATTGGCACAATATTGGTCATACTCACTTGTGCATTTGCAACCTGCATGATCGCAATCGCAACAGCACCCATAGAAAATTGACGAAACAAATGGTTCATTGTATTGCCATCCCCAAATATAAAATCTTTAAAACTATTATTCATTTTTATTCCTTTTAAACTTAAGGCGCTGGTCCAAGTAATACTAGACTTCTTGGACGTTCTACGTATCCTTCTCGCCCATCTGGAACAATTTCCACGAGATCAATCTGTGTAGGCGTAATATTGATCACACGACCATGATTCATACCCATATAACTACCGCGCTGGATTCGCTCAATTTCACCATCCGGGGTCTGAATCAACGCCAGGATCTGCCCAGACTGGTTACGCATACTTCCCTTCATATTTAACGATTCAATTGCATAACTTTCTAAAGGTTGCAATTGACGAGATAAATTAGGATAGACACGTTTTCCTGACATAATTTTCAATTCGGCAGCCAGTGAACTCGGTAAAAAAGGACTTTTAAGCTGGTGTGCCGCATAATCGAATGTTGGTACAGGTGGAAAAACCGGTGCAGGTTCAATCGGCAATGGAGGTTGATTGCGAATATTGGCCATTTGTTCATTCACGGCATCAATACGCGAATCACAACCGACCAGTAACACACCCAGCATCAAACTTAGAGAGATTTTTTGCATTTTCATTACTGTGTCCCTCCAGCCGCAGCAGTTGAATTAGTCCCTGCAGCCTGCGTTTCTGTCGCTTGAGCATCAGCAGCACCAATATAACGATATGTTTTTGCTTTAACGTTATAATTCACTTGAGGAATATCAGATTTTTTCTCTTTATTTTCTGACGCCGTAATTTCAAAATCATGCAAAGTCACAATACGTGGCAGTGCAGCAATTCCGCTCACAAAAGAACCAAAAGCATGATAGTCACCGGTTGCTTCAATCGCAATTGGCTGTTCAATAAAGAACTCTTGTTTTATTTCATTTTCTAAACGGATATTTTTGAATTTCAAGCCAGAATTTACACCAGTAACGTTGATATCCTCAACCAGTCCTGGAATTTCAGTTTCTTTAGGCAGTTGCTCCAATTGCTGGTTAAAATTCGCTTCCATTTCCTGTAACTGCGCTTGCAACAACTGCAAATTACGAAGCTTGGAATCTTTTTCACGAAATTCATTGAGCAGGTTTTGCTCTTGAGCAGCAGCATTGGAAATATCTTCCAATTTACTTTTAATTGTTAAAAAATAACCCAGAATCCCAATCGCCAGCATAATCGCAATCCAGCAGGTGATTTTGACGGATAATGGCCAACTACCATAATTATTTGGATCTAAAGTATTGAACTGCTGAAGGAACTTATCCAGCGTCATTTTCTTTTTAGGAACCACAGCTTCATTTGGATTTAATTCATCAAGTTCATCGAGACTCATTGGGCTGCCTCCACGGTTGAATTCGCTGTATTGGATTGTGCTTGTTGTTGTGCTTCTGGTGCCGCAGGCTGCGCGATTTCATCCAAGTCAGCAGTCACCACAAATGAACCATAACCTTCTTCAATACGCGGAATCACGGAACTTGGTGCTTTATCTTTTTGTTCTTCAACCGCTAAAAAAGAATTCATAAAAGCGTTGCGATACCAGGCAGATGCCTCCAAATTACGCAAAAACTCTGCAACGGTATTTGGACTTTCAGCTCTGCCTTCAATGGTGAATTTGTCGCCAGTACGCACAAATTTGGTAATATATAAATTACCTGGCGTAACCCGTACCAGTTCGTCAATCAGACGTACCGCAATCGGACGTTGCCCTTGCAGACCCTGAATCAGCTTCATGCGCTCAACAATGGCATTGCGCTGCGCTTCCAAACCTTCTAAAGATTTTAATTGCACATCAAGATTCTGGTTGGTACTGGTAATCAGCTGATTGGCCTGTTCTTGGTCTTCAAGTTTATGATCATAATAAAACCATGATGATGTAACCGCCAAAGCACCAATGAATGCCGCCCCAATACAAATGGCGATAAATTCTTTTTTTCGTTTTTCTCTTAGCTCATCACGCCAAGGAAGTAAGTTAATTCTTGCCATTAATCAAAACTCCTCAATGCCAAACCACATGCCACCATGAGCGAGGAAGCATCGTTCTCTATTTTTTTAATATCGATTTGTGGAGAAAACCCCATTTGTAAAAATGGGTTGGCAATCGTGACGCGATAACCCAGTTTTTGTTGTAGTAATTTCGCGAGCCCTGGAATATTGGCATTTCCCCCAGCCAATAAAATATGGTCAATCTCATTAAACTGTGAAGATGAGAAGAAGAACTGCAACGATCTTGCCGCTTGTTGAACCACAGCTTCCAAGAAAGGCTCTAAGACTTCAACATCATAGTCATCCGGTAATGAACGGGTTTTCTTGGCACGGCCCGCTTCTTCAAAAGACAGACCATAACGATTTTGAATTTCCTGAGTCAGCTGTTTACCCCCAAACACCTGCTCTCGTGTATAAATCACTTTATTATTTTGCATGACAGATAAGGTCGTCATGGTATGACCAATATCTAGAATACCGACCGTATTCACACCCATAGGCAAAGTATCGGAAAATACTTTATAGGCATTTTCTATCGCAAAACTTTCAACATCGGCAATTTTTGGGGTCAGGTTAGCCAGCTCCAGTACTTCAGCACGGGCTTCTACATTTTCAAGACGCGTTGCAACGAGCAGTACATTCACGCGATTCGGATTGGCTAAACGCTCCGGCAATACTTCAAAATCCAGGCTGGCTTCATCCAGAGGAAACGGAATATATTGCTCTGCATCCATACGGATCTGGACTTCACGTTCGTCATCCGTCATATCCGCATCCATTTCAATGGTTTTAGTAATCACCAGTGAAGTTGGAATTGCAAGGGATGCAGCTGTGGATTGGGTATTGGCAAGATTGAGTGCGCGCTCTAGTGCATCACCCACTGCCTCCGGATTTAAAATATTTTTTTCAACAACACTACCTTCAGGTAAAGGCACCAGCGCATAGCTTTCAACCCAATACCTGTTACCGCCCTTAACAGAAAGTTCCAACAATTTAACAGAAGTAGAACTAATATCTACTCCTACTAACCCCTTATTCGGCTTACGATATAACCTGAGCACAATATAATTCCTATTATTTTTTTATCCCCAATAAAAGTAACCTACTAATCAGTGATGGTCCATAATTTTATACAGATACAATAACTCATCTAACAATCTGTATGTGTAAAGGCTATACTGACCGCCAATTAGTTTGCCATTAGCTCTTATTAAAACTTACTTGTTATGAAAAAGCTATCACGTTCGGGCCATGTTCATCCATTTTTTTTGATCATAATTATAGTTTTGGTCTCAATTCCTATGGGATTTTATGGCATGTATCTCTATATTGCCCCATCCCTACCTAAAATGACTACCTTAAAAAAGGCACCGTTATTAAAACCTTTACAAGTATATAGTGCTGATAATGAGCTGATTGCCGAGTATGGCGGGAAATTATCCGTTCCAGTGGAATACAAACAGATTCCCAAACCTTTTATCTCTGCCTTTCTTGCGGCAGAAGATTCATCCTTCTTTGAACATAGCGGCATTAGTTTTAAAGGTTTAGGCCGCGCGGTGAGTGAAACCATCACCGGTTCAAACGTGCAAACCGGTGGGTCCACCATTACCATGCAGGTGGCAAAAAACTATTATTTAACGCCTGAACGTACGCTAAAACGCAAACTGACTGAAATTTTCCTGGCACGTAAAATTGAACAGAACCTGACCAAGGAAGAAATTCTCACCTTATATGTGAATAAAATCTTCTTGGGTAAGAATGCTTACGGGATTGCTGCAGCTGCAAAAATTTACTACAACAAAAATCTGGATCAGCTCAGTATTGCTCAAATGGCCATGATTGCCGGCCTGCCCAAGGCACCTTCAAAATACAATCCTGTGGTCAACCCTACCCGTGCCTTAGAACGCCGCAACTGGATTCTGGGTCGCATGCTGCAGTTGGGTTACATCAATCAGGCGCAGTATAAGCAGGCCATTGCTGAACCAGTTAACCTCGATATGCCAGACCGTGGCATCAATAATAAATACCCCTATGTCGGCGAAATGGTCCGTTCAGAATTGGTGGAAAAGTTTGGTGAACAAGCAATTGATTCTGGCTATAAAGTCTATACCACGATCAATAGCCAACGTCAGGCCTTCGCAGAACAGTCCGTACAGGAAGGCCTGGAAGCCTATGACCGCCGACATGGCTGGAGAGGTGCTGAAGCACATGACAAACCACTGAGCGATTTCACCCCTTATGCAAATACCTATCCTGCCAAGGTGATTAAAGTTGAGAAAAACATTTTTGAAGCCTTGATGCAGGATGGCTCTACCGTGACTGTACCCTGGTCAGGCATGTCCTGGGCATCTCCTTACAGAAATGCCAACAGCGTTGGCCCTGCTCCACGCACTGCTTCACAAATCGTGAAAGTAAACGATATTATCCGATTACGCCCGAACGACAATAAAACCTCTTGGGCACTGGTACAGATTCCTAAAGTTCAAGGCCAGCTGATTGCATTAAACCCCAACAATGGCGCAATTGAAGCGATTGTCGGCGGATATAATTTTTATCAGTCCAAATTTAACCGTGCCTTACAAGGCTGGCGTCAACCGGGTTCTACCATCAAACCCTTTGTCTATGCCTTGGCACTTGAGCGCGGCATGACCCCCTACAGCATGGTCAATGACAGCCCGATCACGATTGGCAAATGGTCACCGAAAAATTCCGATGGCCGTTATCTGGGCATGATTCCTTTACGTCGTGCCTTGTATTTATCACGAAATACGGTATCGGTTCGCCTGCTGCAAACGGTAGGCATTGAACGTACCCGGCAATTACTGATGGATTTCGGTTTGCATGAAAATCAGATCCCGCGAAATTACACCATTGCCTTAGGTACACCTCAAGTTCTTCCGATCCAGATGGCGACAGGCTATGCTACTTTCGCCAATGGCGGTTACCGCATTCAGCCGCATTTTATTGACCGTATTGAAGATGCTTATGGCAAAGTGATTTACCAAAGTAATCCGGACTATGCCTGCATTTCCTGCATCAACCAAAATGATGAAGAAACGGTATCTGCAGAACCACTTACCCCGGATGATGAAGTGATTCACGTCACCAATCAGATGCTGCCAGAGGAAAAAGAACTGGCTCAGCTTGAACTGGATGAAGCAAAAAGCCAGTACCGCCAGGCACAACGTGTCTTAAAATCAAGCTCTGCTTATGACATGGCCAATATTTTACGTGATGTGATTCAACATGGTACCGGACGTGCCGCACTCAGAATTGGCCGTGATGATATTGGCGGTAAAACCGGGACCACCAATGATGCTAAGGATGCCTGGTTTGCAGGCTTTAATGGCAAACTGGTGACGGTTGCCTGGGTCGGTTTTGACCAACCGACCACGCTGGGTCGGCGTGAATATGGTGGTGTTGCCGCACTGCCAATCTGGACCAACTTTATGGGCAACGCCTTAAAAGGTACGCCGGCAGCCTGGGTACGTCTCGACAAAAATGCCAAAGCCCCGGCCAATCGTAACCAGACGATTACTGTAGGCGAACCAGTCCAGACAGATCGCTCCTCTCCGCCTTTGGCTCGTCCATTGTATCGTCCGGCACCCGTGGCTCCAGTGCGGGCACCGGAACGCGACTTTGACGATCTTCCGGGAGAAGAAATTCTGGTTCCGGACAATGCCAACCCGCCAGATATGCAAAAACAAAACAACAAGCCGGATGCCCTGGATAATCTGATTGATGTATTTGAATAACACAATAAAAAGCCCTCAATTGAGGGCTTTTTGTTGCACTTAATTTTAAGCTTTCTTTTTAAATAGATAAATCTGGAATTGGGCTTTTAACTCAAACTGGTCTTTCTGTTCCAGAGCCTGACGACGTTCTGGCTTGGCTTTATAGGCATAAGGCGTCATGGCAATCAGATGCTTTAAATCAACCTGTTGCAAGGTAAATGGCGCATCCACCACTCTCTCTTCTACCAGTTCAAAAGCGTCTTCCAGCTGGGCGACAAATTTATACGGTTCATGCGGATTCACCTCTTCAAAAAGTGCCTCACGCATGGCATATAAATGCTCTGTTGCAGGCGTGACCACCATCAAATAGGCATGCGGTTTCAGTACCCGTAATATTTCCTGTTTGGGAATCGGACTAAACAGACTGGTACATAAATCAATTGACGCATCCAGTACCGGCAAGGTGGCTCCGGTTCCTACCACCCAAGTCATATTTTTATTCAGCTTAGCTGCGACCTGTACGGCATTTTTTGCAATATCCACGCCGACACATTGCAGCACTTCCGCCTGCATGGCATTGGTGTAATAGCCTTCGCCACAGCCAATATCCAGCAGATTTTCAACGCGCAATTCACGAATTTTTTCAACCACTGCCTGTTGTAAAGGCGCATAAAAACCGCCACTTAAAAATGCACGGCGCGCCTGTACCGATTCAGGCGTATCGCCCGGATTCTTGCTGTGCTTGTGTTGTACTACATGCAGGTTCACATAGCCCTGTTTGGCCACGTCATAACTGTGGTTGTTGACACAGTGCCATGTTTTTCCGGTCAGTTGCAATGCTTCATGACAGACAGGACACATCAGCAGATTCATATTTTTCTCCAGTGCCTGAAATCAGGCGATAAAAAAAGCCGGCAGATGTGGGAGCAAATGCCGGCTTTTTTTCGAATATTTGCTTAACGCAATTTTAAGGTCATTAAGCCTAAAACTACCAGCATAATCGTAATAATCCAGAAACGAATCACCACCTGGGTTTCACGCCAGCCTTTTTTCTCGTAATGATGATGTAGCGGCGCCATAAGGAAGACACGCTTGTTACGCATACGCAGGGAACCAATTTGCAGGAACACTGAAATGGCTTCTACCACAAATACCCCGCCCATAATCGCAAATACGATTTCCTGACGAACCATCACTGCAATGGTACCCAGCATTGCGCCTAAGGATAAAGCCCCGACATCGCCCATGAATACTTGTGCGGGATGCGCGTTATACCAAAGAAAGGCCAAACCGGCACCAATCATCGCGGCACAGATCACCACCAGTTCAGAGGAATATTTGACATAAGGAATATGCAGATAATTGGCAAAACGGACATCTCCGGCCAGATAGGCAAATACGCCCAAACCTGCAGCAACCAGCACAATCGGCATGATCGCCAGACCATCCAGACCATCGGTCAGGTTCACCGCATTGGATGCCCCGTTAATCACCAGATAGGTAAAGATAATAAAACCAATCCCTAAAGGAATAGCGGATAACGGAATGGTCAGGTTTTTAAAGAAGGGAATCAACAGGTCCAGCATATTGCTGGTGTGCACAGGATTGACCTGCTGGGTCGCAATCACATACAGCGCAATACCGGCACCCAAAGAAGCAACTGAAGTCCAGAAGAATTTTTTCCGTGCAGGCAGACCGGCATTGTCTTTATAGCGTACCTTGATCCAGTCATCAGCCCAGCCCACAGCACCAAAAATCACCATCACACCCAGTACAATCCAGACATAAGGGTTGGATAAATCTGCCCATAACAGGGTGGAAATACCAATCGACAGCAGGACCAGAATCCCGCCCATGGTCGGGGTTCCCATTTTTTTGGCATGATTTTCAGGAGCAAAAGAACTGACTGCCTGCCCATATTTTAAAGCCTGGAGCTTACGGATCATCAAAGGACCCAAAACCAGTCCAATGGTCAATGCGGTTAAGACACTAAGCAAAGCACGTAAAGTTAAATAACGGACCACCTGAAACGTGCTGTCAAAGCCCGCCAAATGTTCAAATAGCCATAACAGCATTTAGAGTTTCTCCATCAAATCAGCCATCAATGTTTCCATGTGGGTATAACGAGAACCTTTAAACAGGAAACTCATGGATTGAGGTTGATGCGTTTCAATTAAATCAAGTAAGAAAGGAAGGGCTTGTGCCTGGGTCAGGAAGGCCTGCATTTTTTTGCCATATTGGGTGCTGCGCGCCCCTTCCTGGGTGGCCGGGGCAAATTCACCCACAGCAACCACAAAATGAACTCCCGGTACCGAAACCAGATCACGGCCCAGCATATAGTGTTGCTGTGCAGCACTTGCACCTAATTCACCAATATCGCCAATCACCATCACTTTGACGCCTTCCTGCTGCGCCAGCACTTCGGCTGCAGCACGCATGGACGTCGGATTGGCATTGTAAGTATCGTCAATAAACAGATGTTTCGCAGTATGAATGAAGTTCAAACGGCCTTTGGCACCTTTCGCCTGCTCCAGACCTGTCACAATATCATCCAGCGCAACCCCAATCGCGAGCGCAAAAGCAGCTGCCGCCGTGGCATTCTGCACATTGTGTTCACCGGCAAATGGCAGGTTGATCTGACGCACACCTTGAGGGGTATTTAAAGTAAAGCGGGAAGATTGGGCATGCAACTCGATGTCTGTGGCAAAAACATCTCCCGCCTGTCCGAAACTCAAGACTTTTTCAGTCTGTACAGCCTGACGGATGGATTCAGCAAAATCATCGGCAGCGGGAACGATTGAAGTGCCTGTTTTGGCAATATGACCATAAATTTCCGATTTGGCACGGCAAATACCATCGCGTCCGCCAAACTCACCCAAATGTGCAGTACCAATATTGATAATCCCGGCCACATGCGGTTGAACCAGATTGGAGGTGTAATCAATCTCACCCTGATGGCTTGCGCCAAGCTCCATCACCGCATATTGATGTTCAGCACGCAGCTCGAGCAACATCATCGGTACACCTAAATCGTTATTCAGGTTACCACGGGTAATTAAGGTCGGTGCCAAACGAGATAGAATACTGCCCAGCATTTCCTTGGTAGTGGTTTTACCACTACTGCCGGTTAGCGCAATCACTTTCAATTGTGAATTTTGTGCACGGCGATAAGCCCCAAGATGTCCCAATGCCAGACGGGTATCAGCAACCACAAGCTGGCAGATATCAGCATCTACCGGATGGCTGACAATTGTGATTTCACAGCCCTTACCTGCCACTTGGGCAACAAAGTCATGCGCATCAAAACGTTCACCTTGCAGGGCAAGAAATGCATCGCCTTTTTCCGCAAAGCGTGAATCGGTCAAAATCCGTTTGATTGCGCCTTGAGGCACTTTCTCATTCAACCAGTAACCCTGGGTGGCTTCAGCCAGTTGTGCTGCTGTCCACGGTTCCAAAGGCACTGTACTGGTAGTTGATGTATGCATGATGGTTTCCTATTGTGCAGGATAAGCTGAATCTGGGGTGTGGTGTTGTGCATCAATGGCTGCCTGTACTTCAACCACATCATCAAACCAATGACGTACGCCATCAATTTCCTGATAGTTTTCATGCCCCTTTCCGGCAATAACCACAATGTCACCTGCCTGAGCCTGCTTCACTGCAAATTTAATCGCTTCACGGCGGTCATGAATTTCATGCACGCGATGCGCTGAAAAATCAATGCCGGCTTTCATGTCGGCAAAAATCTGTTCCGGGTCTTCGGTACGCGGATTGTCAGAAGTGATCAGCGCAACATCGGCATGATCCAGAGCAGCTTGGGTCATTAGCGGACGCTTGCCCCGGTCACGGTCGCCACCACAACCAAAGACTGCCCATAAATTTTTCGCTACATGGCGTTTTAAGGTGGTCAGTACCTGAATCAGGGCATCTGGCGTATGGGCATAATCGACCACAAACAGACGCTCGCCATCACGGATTACTTGCATACGACCCGGCGCACCTTGCAGCTTCGGTGCCACAGCAATCAAATCGGTCAGCTTGAAACCTGCCTGCTGTGCAGCAATCAGGCTCGCCACAAGATTTTCCACGTTAAAATGCCCCAGTAACGGGCTATTTACGTCAAATTCACCATCCGCGGTGACCAGTTTAAAGCATGCACCGCTTAAACTATATTGAATATTTTCAACCCGATAGTCAGCTGCTTGAGTGATTGAATAAGTGAAAATTTTCGGTCGGGCCGGATTTGATTGCGCAGCCTCAATCATGACCTGCGCATGCTCATCATCAATATTGATAATGGCCACTTTCAAGCTGGAAAACTTGAATAATCGCGACTTGGCTTCAGCATAGGCTTCAAGCGTGCCGTGATAATCCAGATGATCGCGACTCAAGTTACTATACGCCGCAATTTCAATATCGCAGCCATTCAAACGGCCCTGTTCCAGACCATGCGAGCTGGCTTCAATCGCTGCAAATTCAGCACCGGCCTGCGCATAGCCATGCAAGGCATTTTGCAGCTGCAAGGCATCCAGCGTGGTATGCGTAGAGGCTTCAAGATTCGGCAAAATACCGTTCCCGGTGGTTCCCATCACGGCACATTGCTTACCTTGCAACATCAACAGTTCAGCAATTAAACGCGAGATGGTGGTTTTACCGTTGGTTCCTGTCACGGCAATAATGCGCGCAGCATTTACAGCTTGGGTTGACTGTAAATATTGCTTTTGCCACTGTCCCATTAAATGACGGACATTCGGTACTACTATACTATTTTCCAGACCCAAATCCGTTTCGCTGACCACAGCCAAGGCACCACGTGCCAAAGCTGACTGTGCAAACTGCAAGGTTTTTTCAGGCTGGGAAAAACTAGTCAGGGCAATAAAAATTTGCCCTGGGTCAACTTTACGACTATCTAAACTAAAGCCAGCGAATGGCTTGCTCATCCATCCAGTGGTTTTCTCAGTGCTGTAGAGATCTTGAAATGTAATCGACATTCATCACCTGTTACTGGATTTTGGGAGTATCTAAAGGTTTATCTAAAGGCACGTTCATCAAACGTAAGGATTCCTGCATCACACGTGCAAATACCGGCGCTGCCACCAGACCGCCGTAATATTGTCCTTTCGGATTTTCTACCACAACGACCATCGCCAGGCGCGGATCACTGACCGGTGCCATGCCGGCAAACAGCGCACGGTATTCACTGTCTGAATACCCCTTGCGGTCTGCACGTAACTTATGCGCGGTACCGGTCTTACCTGCGACACGATAACCCGGAATATTGGCCTGCTGTGCCGTACCACCCGGCAAGGTCACTGCTTCCATCATCAACAAAACCTGTTCGGCAATTTTTGCATCGACAATTTGCTCACCCTTCGGTGGCTGATCCAGCTTGTACAAGCTTAAAGGCATCTTCACGCCTTTATTGGCAATCATGGCATAGGCATCGGCAATTTGTAGTACGGTCGCATTCAGGCCATAACCATAGGCCATGGTGCCCACTTCCGAGACATTCCATTTGCTTGGCGGCAAAATCAGGCCCGCACTTTCACCCGGGAATTTCACCGCAGAACGCTGCCCCATGCCCACACGTTTATAGAAAGTCGGCAGGGTGGCATAAGGCAGTGACAAGGCAATTTTTGCCACCCCAACGTTGGATGATTTCTGGATGATGCCGCCCAGAGTCAGTGCGCCATAGTTATGCGTATCCCGAATGGTATGATTACCAATGCGCATACTACCCGGTGAAGTATTCACCACTGAATTTGCAGTGTATTTACCACTTTCCAGCGCCATAGCAACCGTCAAGGGTTTCATGGTTGAACCCGGCTCAAATGAATCCACTGCACCGCGGTTACGCATGGCATCTTTATTGCCTAAACTTTTTTTATCATTCGGGTTGTAAGACGGCCAGCTGGTCATGGCCAGAATTTCACCGGTTTTGACATCCACAGCAATGGCTGTAGCAGAACGCGCATTATTCGCCACACCAGCAGCGGTCAATTCACGGTACAGAATATATTGCAGCCGTGAATCAATACTTAAGGTAATATTTTCCCCGGCTTCAACTTCCTTGATAATTTCAGGATCTTTAAAACGGTTGCCCTTTTTATCCCGCACAATCTGCTGTTCGCCATCATGACCAGACAAAGCCTTATTCAGCTGCATCTCCAGACCTTCAATCCCTACGCCTTCACTGTTGGTCAAACCAATAATCTGGGCATTCGGCTGCGGCTGCGGATAATAACGCTTATAGTTCTTTTCGGTATAAACGCCCTGGAATTCACGTTTGGCAATCAGCTCCGCTTGCTGGGGTGGAATTTCTTTTTGCAGGACCAGATAACGTGAACGCGGACGCTCATTCATTTTCTTTTTCAGCTCGGCACGGTCGATACCCACTGCATCGGCAAGTTCATCCAGATTCAGGTTTTTATCCGGTAACTGACGTTTCAGTTTGCGGTTATGAGGATCTTTAGCCAGTTCGGCAGTAATCTCGTCAAACAGTTTTTTGGTTTCAAAATAGTCGCGCGGATCAATCACCACCTTCATGACCGGCGTACTAATGGCCAAAGGCACCCCATGGCGGTCATAAATGACGCCACGCATCGCCTTGATTTTTTCAGTTCGCAAAATATTGGCATTGGCCTTGTTTTGCAAAAAGTCCTTATTGATCACCTGTACATAAAATGCACGGCCCACCAAGGCCAAAAAGCACAGTAGAACCACACCCCACATCAGGTAAAAACGCCACATGTCTACGCTGAGGGCATTTTTCTCGGTAATCGGCTGCTGCTTTTTGCGTGTTGCCTGACTTGTTCTCTTGTCCACCATAATTACAGCTAGCCTTATTTTTTATCGTCTGAAGTCATTGGTAAAGAAATTACAACCGTCTGTGCCGCAGGAGGTGAATACATGCGCAATTGCGTGACCGCACGTGTGCCAATTTGCGCCGTCGCACCAAAGGTTTGTTGCTCAATCAGCAAACGCCCCCACTCTGCATTCAGATCATCCCTTTCCCGCATAAAAGAACTTAACTCGCGATAATCATGACGATATTCAAATACCTGGAATACCACCATAATTGCGCTAAGAAAGACCAGCAGCAGCAAAACGATATAGCTGATGAGTTTTTTCATCGGCTTTTTGTCGGTTTTCTTTTCAACAACTTCAGTTTTCATTATTCGCCTTTTGAAGCTAAGCGCTCTGCAACTCTAAGCCATGCACTGCGAGAACGAGGGTTGGCTTTGACCTCTTCTTCACTGGCACGGACTCGGGAAATCTTCTTTAAACGACGGGTATCTTCCCGTTTTTGTGGCAATCCCCAACCGGTATCTTCCGCTAAAGTCGATTCTTTTTGAATAAATTGTTTAATCAGACGGTCTTCCAGTGAATGGAAACTGATGACCGCCAAACGTCCCTCGGGTTTTAAAACTTCCACAGCCTGTGGCAAGAAAGCTTCAATATCTTCTAATTCTTTATTAATGGCAATACGAATCGCCTGAAAAGTTCGGGTTGCAGCATGTTTATTTTTTTCCCATTTAGGATGGGCAACTTTGACAATTGCAGCCAGTTGAGCCGTGGTTTCAATATAACCGGCTGCCTTAATGGCTTTGGCAATACGGCGACTATAACGCTCTTCGCCATACTGGAAAATAATATTCGCCAGGGCTTCTTCTTCAATATCTACCAGCCACTCAGCTGCCGTTGGACCTTGCGAGTTATCCATGCGCATATCCAGTGGCCCATCTTTCATAAAACTAAAGCCACGTTCCGCCTGGTCCAGTTGTGGAGATGACACGCCTAAATCTGCCATCACCCCATCCACCTGGTCGATGCCCAGCGCTTCCAGTTCCTGTTTTAAATCGGCAAAGCTGGCATGAATAATCTTAAAGCGTGAATCTTCCTGTTCCAATACCGCTGCCGTCTGCAAGGCTTGTGGATCTTTATCAAAGGCATAAACACGGGCATTTTCATCTAACTTAGACAGTAATAAACGGGTATGACCGCCGCGACCAAAGGTCCCATCGACATAAATTCCTGTATTGCGGTCTGCCAACAAGGCATCAACAGTTTCATGAAGTAATACAGAAATATGCGACATAAGGGTTCAATCAATACTAGGAAAAATGTAACTGCACATTATTACCTTGTTTTAACAAAGCTCCAAACGACTTTTTGTAGGGAAATATTACTTTTCATAGAGAAAACCGTTTCAAACTGGGTTCACCGCAAATCTATTCTATCTTGCATGTGATTTTTATCGTTTAGTGAGTTTGCTGATTTAAAAATGATGCTTCACTCTTCATCTTGGCAGCCATAAAAAAGCCAATCTCTCAGGATTGGCTTTTTAGATCAGGCAGAATTAACGTTTCGTATTATAAATCTGGTCAAAAATCGCACCGTTCACAAAGTGAGTCTGTTGTGCTTTGGACCAGCCACCAAATACTTCATCAATAGTGAAGGTTTTTAGTTTCGGGAATTGAGCAGAATATTTAGCCAGCACTTCCGGATTACGCGGACGATAGTAGTACTTGGCTGCCATTTCCTGACCCAATGGTGAGTACAAGTAGTTGATATAACCTTTGGCCAACCACTTGTTGCCATCTTTCTCTACGTTTTTATCTACGATTGCAACCGATGGTTCAGTCAAGATAGACATGGATGGATAAACAATTTCAAATTTGTTTTTGCCCAGGCTTTTTTGAGTTACCAAGGCTTCATTTTCCCAGGTCAATAACACATCACCGATACCGCGCTCAGCAAATGTAGTCATTGAAGCACGTGCAGCCGAGTCCATCACCTTGACGTTACGGTACATTTTACCCACAAAATCTTTGGCTTTGGCATCGCTACCGCCCGGTTGCTTCAGTGCATAACCCCAGGCAGACAGATATACCCAACGCGGTAAACCACCGGTTTTCGGGTTCGGGGTAATAATCTGTACGCCTGGCTTGGTTAGGTCAGACCAGTCTTTAATATGCTTTGGATTACCTTTACGTACCATAAAAACGATGGTCGAAGTATAAGGTGCAGAGTTATGCGGGAACTCTTTTTGCCAGCCCGGCTGAATCTGACCCGACTTGACGATTTCTTCAATATCATTTGCCAAGGCCAAAGTGACAACATCCGCTTTCAGCCCATCCACCACGGAACGTGCCTGCTTGCCTGAACCACCATGAGACTGTTTAAAATTCACACTCCGCCCAGTACGCTCTTTCCAGTAAGCACCAAAAGACTTGTTGAATTCATCATAAAATTCACGTGTTGCATCATAAGATACATTTAAAAATTCACGGTCTGCCGCCTGAGCAGAAGTTGCAGTAAAAGCAATGCCGCTCGCAAGCAATGCTGCACTGAATAAGGCTTTGAATTGAGTTTTCATGACAATACAGATCAATTATCTTCATTAATGCTAACTATATGAAATAAAGTCATAATTCGCAATTCATCAAATTTAGGCATAACCGATTAAGATGAAAGGTTTTTCTTCTTAATCCACTGTTTTAGATACAAAAATAACGACAACATTATACTTATTCAAGATATATAGATTTTTATGGATTAGATATAAAAAAACGAATAACAAAGTTAGCCGTTTTCTGATTTTAATGCTTGATCACGATCAAAATACTAATTTTTTTCGCTATAGATCTGGTCAAAAATGGCACCATTCACGAAGTGAGTTTTTTGCGCTTTCGCCCATCCGCCAAACACATCACCAATGGTAAACAGTTTGATTTTTTGGAAATTGTGCCGCATATTTCGCTGCCGCTTGTGAATTACGCGGGCGGAAGAAATATTGTGCTGCCAGCTCTTGCCCCTTTGGCGAATATAGATAGTTGAGATAACCTTTAGCCAGGTTTCGGTTGCCGTCCTTATCCACATTTTTATCGACAATCGCTACCGATGGTTCTGCCAAAATTGAAATGGAGGGATAAACAATCTGATATTTGTCTTTACCCAAACCTTGAGTCGCCAGCAGAGCCTCATTTTCCCAAGACAGCAGCACATCACCAATACCACGCACAGCGAAAGTGGTTAAGGAACTGCGTGCGCCAGAATCCAGCACCTTCACATTAGCATAAAGCTTTTTCACCAGCTCAAGTGCTTTGGCATCATTGCCACCCGGCTGTTTTAACGCATAGCCCCATGCAGACAGGTAAATCCAGCGTGGTGCACCGCCGGTTTTCGGATTTGGCGTAATAATTTCCACACCCGGCTTGGTTAAATCGTTCCAGTCTTTAATATTTTTGGGATTCCCTTTGCGAACCAGAAAAACTACGGTCGAGGTATAAGGTGCAGAATTGTTCGGAAACTGCTTTTGCCAGTTTTTATGGATCAGGCCCGCCTTCACAATTTCATCAATATCGTTGGCTAGCGCCAGGGTCACGACATCAGCCTGCAAACCATCAATCACGGAACGTGCCTGCTTGCCTGAACCGCCATGAGATTGTTTGAAATTGATCTCCTGTCCGGTACGTTGTTTCCAGTACGCACCAAAGGCCTGATTATATTCCTGATAAAATTCTCGGGTCGGATCATAAGAGACATTCAGGAAATCTTTCGCGGCGAAACTCTGCGTGCCCATGCTCCCCAGCAAGACCAAAAGAGTAGATGCGAATATTTTTTTCATGTGTAACTCCCTTTTATTTAACTTTATTTAATAATGAGGCCACTATATAAATCATAAATATTTTTAACAATCATATACTTATAATATTTTATTGATTAAAAATCGTTTTTTAAAGATATCCATAAAAATGCTTTAAAATGCATTTTTAGCACTAAAAAACTCCGAATAAATTTCCAGCTTGTTGTTTTTCCTCATTCTCCATGTTGTCTCCATATTCTTTTGATACAAAGAGCACAATGTTTATAGGTATTTTATTATTTTGTAAAAAAGTGTGATCCAGTTCTACTTTTGTATTTTTTTGTGTGATTAAATGGTAGTCACTCATCGGATTAAAACAATATATAAAATTCCAGCACCGGAAAAGGGGGATGTGAAAATGCGATATGCAGCAGTTATACAAGCGTTTAGCTTAAGTTTAACTTTAGGGTTTATGGCTCAGCTGGGACATTCAACTGTAATTAAAGGTACTGAAGGCAAAGTGACTTTAGGCACTGAAAAGTCTTCATTGATTGAAAAAGCCCTGCAACAGCAAAAGCAAGGTGGAAATACCTTACGTGCCGATAACGATTTAAAAATGCTGACCGAGATTAAAGTTGCACCGACTCAAAGCTTCTTTGCTGCTCAAAACCAGAAATTTAGCCGTTTTGTGCAAGCACTGTTCCCTCAAAGCAGTTCTTAACTCAACAGCGAACTTCGCACCCCTTTAGAAGTTCCGATTTAGCCTAATCATTTCAATGTTGAATTTAACATTAAGTGATTAGGCTTTTTCGTTATAATAGCTCCCATTCACATTCTGAAAAATATTGGTTATGACTGTCCGTACTCGTATTGCGCCTTCTCCTACTGGCTTTCCACACGTAGGCACTGCTTATATTGCCTTGTTTAACTTATGTTTTGCTAAACAGCATGGCGGTGAATTTATTCTTCGTATCGAAGATACCGACCAACTGCGTTCAACTCCTGAATCTGAAAAAATGATTTTAGATTCATTGCGCTGGTTAGGCTTAAATTGGTCAGAAGGTCCGGATGTGGGCGGTCCACATGCGCCTTACCGCCAGTCTGAACGTATGGGCATCTATAAACAATATGCTTTGGAACTGGTAGAAAAAGGCCATGCTTTCTACTGCTTCGCAACAGCGGAAGAACTGGATCAGATGCGTGCGGAACAGCAGGCGCGTGGCGAAACGCCACGTTATGATGGCCGGGGTTTATTATTGTCTCAGGATGAAGTTGCACGTCGCCTTGCCGCAGGTGAGCCCCACGTGATTCGTATGAAAGTACCTGAAGAAGGTACTTGTAAAGTCAACGACTTACTGCGTGGGGAAGTTGAAATTCCTTGGGCTCAAGTCGACATGCAAGTTTTGCTCAAAACCGATGGTTTACCGACTTACCATCTTGCCAATGTGGTTGATGACCATCTGATGCAAATCACTCACGTTTTCCGTGGTGAGGAATGGTTACCGTCGGCACCGAAACACCAGTTGCTTTACAAATACTTTGGCTGGGAAATGCCGGTACTGGGTCATATGCCATTACTTCGCAACCCGGACAAATCAAAACTGTCTAAGCGTAAAAACCCGACTTCTATCAATTACTACAAAGACATCGGTGTACTTCCAGAAGCGTTATTGAACTATTTGGGCCGTATGGGCTGGTCAATGCCAGATGAACGTGAAAAGTTCACTTTGGCAGAAATGATTGAGCATTTCGACATTAAACGTGTCTCCCTCGGCGGTCCAATCTTTGATGTGGAAAAACTGAATTGGCTCAATGGTCAATGGATTAAAGCGCTCTCTCCTGCCGAACTGTTAAATACCTTATTGGCATGGAAATCTGACCGCAACACCCTGGAAGATATTGCCGCTGCCATTCAGCCGCGTATTAACCTGCTTTCTGAAGCCGTGAATTGGGCAGGTTTCTATTTCAACCAGTTCCCGAGCATCAGCAAAGAACAGTTTGAAAGCAAGAAACTGACCGAAGAACAGGTTCGTCAAAGCTTGCAGTTTGCCATTTGGCGTCTGGAAAGCCTGTTCACCTGGAATAATGACACGGTGAGTCAGACCTTAATGGACCTGGCCAACCAGATGGAAATTAAGCTTCGTGACTTTATGCCAACTTTCTTCATTGCCATTGCCGGTTCAACCAGTTCAACCCCGGTAATGCAATCCATGGTAACGATTGGCCCCGATTTAACTTTTGCGCGTTTACGCCATGCCCTGGAAATTGTGGGCGGTCCGAGCAAAAAAGAAGCAAAATCTTGGGAAAAACTCAATGAAAGCTTAAAATTGCCGAAAAATGACGCAGTTGATGAAGCATAATTGATTTTATAGTTGACGTGTGAGCGCAATACCCCTAATATTGCGCTCACACAAGCTGGGGTCATAGCTCAGTTGGTAGAGCGCTACAATGGCATTGTAGAGGTCAGGAGTTCGATCCTCCTTGACTCCACCAAGTTCCACCTTTTTTGTGTTGCCTCAATTGTCCCTATCGTCTAGAGGCCTAGGACATCGCCCTTTCACGGCGGTAACCGGGGTTCGAATCCCCGTAGGGACGCCATATTCAAGATGACTACAATCCACTTGTAGTGATCTGATAAAAAACCCAAGCATTGCGACTTGGGTTTTTTATTGCCACAATTTTTTATCAACTTTTATTTGCGCTGTTTTTGCTTTCTGTGTCATTCCGATTAAAATAAGCGATAAATTAAAATGATGGAGTTGTAATGCAATACCGTTGCCCAAAATGCCAAAGCCCTAAAATTATGCCTGTCGCTCAAGCCGGTAGCCCTGCAGTACGCCCTGTAGTTCCTAAAAGCCTCGTCTTTCTTATTCCTGCAGTCTTTATCTTATTGCTGCTGGTTTTAATTAGTATTGCAATGTGGATTTTCGGCGATGGTGCAGGCTCTACCCTACAAGTTGCAACAGTAGTGGCCTTTATCATCTGCGTGATCGCCGGTTTCCTGTTTTACCGCGACCTGCCAGATTTTAAAATTTCCATGCAAGGCTTTATGCAGTCGCAAAAGAAATGGAAATGCCGTGAATGTAATCACGAATGGGAAATCTAAAATAGATTCGATTTCACATCAGTTTCAGTGCTGGTGTGAATCTTCCTGATGAGATGAATGTTCTTCGTGATCATCATGGCGATGACAGGAGGAATGCAGCCCACATTCATAATCTTCAATCTGTAGCGTTATTTCCGCAATACCATGTTGATGGCTCAACATTTCCAAAGCCTGTTGATATAACAGATTATGGTCTGCCTCAGGTGCATAGAGATGTACAGTCAGATGGACATTCTTGGAGGTAATAGCCCAAACTTTCAGTTGATGAATACTTTCCACATCCGCTAAGCTCAACAGGTCATTACGCAACTGCTCAATATCAATCTCTTCCGGAACCCCTTCCAGCAAAATATTGATACTTTGCTTAAGCAAAATCCAGGTTCTTGGCAGCACCCAGAAACCGATCAGCACCGCAATAAGCGTATCCACCCACATCCAGCCAGTGAAATAGATGATCGCAGCGCCAATAATCACCCCGATCGACCCCACCGCATCACTTAAAACTTCCAGATAAGCACCTTTCACATTCAGGCTTTCAGTGGAACTGGAAAATAAAATCCGCATCGAAATCAGGTTAATCACCAAGCCAATGACCGCCACACCCAGCATGCCCAGACTTTGAATTTCCGGTGGATGGCTAAAACGCTGATAAGCTTCAAACAGGATATAAATGGCGACAACAAACAGCATCAAGGCATTAAACAGCGCGGCCAGAATTTCAAAGCGCTGATAACCAAAAGTTCTTTTATCATCTGCTGGCATTTTGCCAATTTTGATCGCCACCAGGGCAATGGCCAAGGCTGCCGCATCGGTAAACATATGTGCAGCATCGGAAAGCAGGGCCAAACTTTCAGTGACGAAACCCGCAACCACTTCAATAATGAGAAAAGTGCTTGTGAGCGCCAGAGCAAAGGTCAGCTTTTGGGCATTACTTTCCGTCACCACTGCATGACTATGTTCATGTCCGTGATGTCCACTCATTGCAACTCCCAATTATTTTTATTTATAAAAATAATTTATCCCTAAACAAGAGAGATAAATACTATAAATTTATTTTTTTAGCACACTGCGAATATAAAGCAAGTTGTTTGGCAAAATCGAATGTCCGCTACAGTCATTAAAAAGCTCTGTATAAAATATGAAAGCTATTCAGTTTTATATTATATTGATAATCAACATCAAAACCTGCTTCACCTTTTTTTAAATTAATAAAAAAATTCATTTACTTACAAATTAATTGCACTTTACTTAAAAAAAATCGTTACATTGAAATAATTAGATTTATGACAATCTAACATGTAGAAAGGAGTTGATTATGATCGTGAATAAGATAAAAAAGATCGTAGATGCCTTACTGAGTCCTTCAGATCAACAGTTGCAAGGAATGCAAAATCCAACCTTAAATGAAGCAAATTGGGAATTTGCGCAGGGACAATTTTTCGAGCAGCTTGCGATCGAACATCATTCCATGTTTAAAAACCATTCCACCCATTCCATGTCAGATGAAGACCCCTCCATTCATGACAATCGAAATGCAATGTGGAACTTTTTAAGTGCCGCATTAAAAGGACATCGTGACTCTCAGTATAGACTCGGCCTATGTTATTTGAATGGTGACTTAGGTTTAGATAAAAATTACACCCATGCTCAAGAATGGTTGGAAAAAGCAGCCAAGCAAGGTCATCCAGAAGCCCGTAGGACTTTAATGCAGAGTTATTCTCAAATTGCACTGTAATAAAAAAACCAGCCCGAAGGCTGGTTTTTTTCACATCAAAATCGGGAATTAAGCACCGATTTTACGATATTTTTGACGACGCGTTGCCAGGTCATCACCATCGCGCTTACGGCGATATTCTTCAAACTCGGTATAGTTACCGGTGAAGAACTCTGGTGTTTCATTTTCAAATGACAAGATGTGCGTTGCAATACGGTCCAGGAACCAACGGTCATGCGATACCACCATCACAGTACCCGGGAATACAAGAATTGCATCCTCAAGTGCGCGTAAGGTTTCGATATCCAGGTCATTCGATGGTTCATCCAGCAGGATCACGTTTGCGCCCATTTGCAGGATTTTCGCAAGCTGTAAACGGTTACGCTCACCACCCGATAAACTGCCTACACGTTTTTGCTGATCTTGACCCTTAAAGTTGAAACGACCGATATACGCACGTGATGCGATTTCGTAATCACCAATCTTCAAGATATCCAGGCCACCGGATACTTCTTCCCAAACGGTTTTGTTATCGTCCAAGGTGTCACGGATCTGACCCACGTAAGCCACTTTAACCGACTCACCCAAGGTTACCGTACCGGTATCTGGTTGTTGTTCGCCCGTCATCATACGGAACAGTGTGGTTTTACCTGCACCGTTAGGACCGACAATACCCACAATCGCAGCAGGCGGAACTGTGAAAGACAAGTCTTTATACAGCAGTTTGTCACCGAACGATTTGCTGATGCCTTCAACTTCTACCACCTTATTGCCCAGACGTGGACCAGGTGGAATGTAGATTTCAGAGGTTTCATTACGCTGTTGGAATTCGCGTGAGTTAAGCTCTTCAAAACGCTCCATACGCGCTTTGTTTTTCTTTTGCTGACCTTTGGCATTTGAACGAACCCATTCAAGTTCTTTTTTCAAGGCTTTGGCAAAAGATTCTTCTTGCTTGTTCTCTTGCTCTAAACGGGCATTCTTTTGCTCAAGCCAAGAAGAATAGTTGCCTTGGTAAGGAATACCATGTCCACGGTCAAGCTCCAGAATCCATTCCGCAACGTTATCCAGGAAGTAACGGTCATGGGTAATCGCCACGATGGTGCCAGGGAAATCTTTCAGGAAGCGTTCTAGCCAGGATACAGATTCTGCATCCAAATGGTTCGTCGGTTCATCAAGAAGCAACATGTCTGGCTTAGAAAGCAGTAGACGGCAAAGCGCTACACGACGGCGTTCACCACCCGAAAGCTTAGTCACGTCCGCATCCCAAGCTGGAAGGTTCAATGCCGCAGCAGCTTGATCCATCTGGTTTACAATATTATGTGCATCCCAAGAATGGATAATTGCTTCCAGCTTTTCCTGCTCTTTTGCAAGCGCATCAAAGTCTGCATCTTCTGCTGCATATTCTGCAAATACTTCATCCAGACGCGCTAAAGCATCAAGCGGTTCACGTAAACCATCTTCAACGTTACCACGAACGTCTTTGTTAGGATCAAGGGGTGGCTCTTGCTCGAGGTAACCGATTTTGATACCTGGTTGTGCACGCGCTTCACCAGAGAAATCTTTATCTACGCCAGCCATAATACGAAGCAAGGTAGATTTACCTGCACCGTTTAAACCAAGCACACCAATTTTTGCGCCTGGAAAGAATGATAAAGAGATGTCTTTCAGGATTTCGCGCTTAGGCGGAACCATTTTGGACACACGGTTCATCGTGTAAATATATTGGGCCACGTAGGACTCCTCTATAGAAAAAGCAACATTCGCACTCTACCTACCGCAGTATGCGAACAAATATTTGGCGGGCATTATACGATGAAAGTGCAAAAAAAATAAGGCATAGCATTCATCTTCAATAGAATGTTACAACTAATGGCATGTTGGTTTTTTAAACATAATGGTAGACACTCAGTTTTATGTAAATCTGACTGAATAAAACCTGTATATATAAGAAAATTAGATATTCTTTTCTGTAATACGCACTTTTATTCATATTCACAGATGATAGACTGACTTATATAAGCAACCGAAAAATTAACTCACTTAGATGATGTAAACATGACTTACAAAGATGAAACTTTAGCGATTCACGCAGGGTACAGCCCAGAACCAACCACAAAAGCGGTCGCGGTACCCATTTATCAAACGACTTCTTATGCCTTTGACAATACTCAACATGGGGCTGATTTGTTCGATTTAAAGGTTCAGGGCAATATTTATACCCGCATCATGAACCCTACCACAGCTGTGCTTGAGCAACGTCTGGCTGCCCTGGAAGGCGGAATTGGCGCTTTGGCTTTGGCATCAGGAATGGCAGCGATTACCTATGCCATTCAGACCATTGCCGAAGCCGGTGACAATATTGCGTCGGTTTCAACGCTGTATGGTGGCACATACAATCTGTTTGCCCATACTTTGCCTAAACAGGGCATTGAAGTTCGATTCTTTGATTATCAAGACCCTGAAGCATTGCGTGGTTTAATTGACGATAAAACCAAACTGGTGTTTGTGGAATCCATCGGTAATCCACTCGGCAATATCATTGACCTGGAAGCCATCTCTAAAATTGCCCATGAATACGGTGTACCGGTGATTGTCGATAATACCGTTGCCACGCCTGCCCTGCTGAAACCTTTTGAATATGGCGCCGACATTGTCGTGCATTCACTGACCAAATATATCGGCGGTCACGGTAACTCGATCGGCGGTGCGATTGTGGATAGCGGTAAATTCCCTTGGGGCAAATATCCTGAACGTTTCAAAGTCCTGAATACGCCTGATCCGAGCTATCATGGGGTCAATTATGTCGAAGCTTTGGGTGAAGCGGCATATATCGCCCGTGCACGTGTAGTGCCGTTACGTAACACCGGTGCCGCCATTAGTCCGCTCAGCGTGTTCCTGATCTTGCAAGGTCTGGAAACACTGAACCTTCGTATGGAACGTCATACTGAAAATGCACAAAAGGTCGCGGAATATTTACAGCAGCACCCGAAAGTGAAATGGGTCAATTATGCCGGCCTTCAAAATCATCCACAGCATGCTTTGGCACAAAAATATGTGAAAGGTAAACCATCTGCCATCCTGTCTTTTGGTGTGCAAGATGGCCGTGAAGGCGGAACCCGTTTTATTGATGCCCTGCAACTCTTTACCCGTCTGGTGAATATTGGCGATGCCAAAAGTCTGGCCTGCCATCCTGCCACCACCACCCATCGTCAGCTCAATGAAGAAGAACTGAAATCTGCAGGGGTGAGTATTGATATGGTTCGCCTATCGGTTGGGATTGAGCATATTGATGATTTAATTGCAGATTTGGAACAGGCACTGGCGCAAGTTTAAAGCTTTTAATTAGAATGCAATGTAGCCTTTTTCCTAAACGGAAGAAGGCTACTTTTATTGGGTTATCATTTTTTGATTATTTCTCTTTGCTTTGGTTTTAATTCATGGTAAAAATTAAATTATTATTAGCATAATAATAGAGCAATTACTCTAATTATATTTGTAAATTCAATAACTTATTCCTAGATTTTTTTCCTATATCCGCTATTATAGTCAACTCGATAATAGCTTAAATTCCCCAAATTTTGAGCGCTAGAATCAACTAAAAAAATAATCTAAATTTTTATTCTATTGAAACCAGGAAAATATTGTGAATTCTAAACTAGAGAAACTTTTTCAGAATCGAGTCAACGGCAAAGTTGTTTTAATTACTGGTGCATCTAGTGGTATTGGTTTAACCGCTGCACATAAACTTGCCGATGCCGGTGCCCACGTTCTGTTGGTGGCTCGTACCAAAGAAACATTAGATCAAGTTAAACAAGAAATTGAAGCCAAAGGCGGCAAGGCCTCTGTTTTTCCATGTGATTTAAATAACATGGAATCTATTGATGAAGTATCAAAACAAATTTTAGCCTCTGTAGACCATATCGATATCCTCATCAATAATGCAGGACGCTCAATTCGCCGTGCAGTTCATGAATCGACAGACCGATTCCATGATTTTGAACGTACCATGCAGCTGAATTACTTTGGTGCAGTGCGTTTAGTGATGAATATTCTGCCGCAAATGATGATTCGCCGGGATGGTCATATCATCAATATCAGTTCGATTGGTGTCTTGGCCAATGCAACACGTTTTTCCGCTTATGTGGCTTCTAAAGCTGCTCTGGATGCGTTTAGCCGCTGTCTGTCTGCCGAAGTTCATTCGCATAAAATTGCCATTACCTCCATTTATATGCCTTTGGTCCGCACTCCAATGATTGCGCCAACCAAAATCTATAAATATGTACCTACCCTGTCTCCTGAACAGGCAGCCGACTTGATTGCCTATGCGATTGTGAAACGTCCGAAAAAAGTAGCGACCCACTTAGGACGCCTGGCTTCAATCACCTACTCGATTGCACCAGACATCAACAATAAACTGATGTCAATTGGTTATAACCTGTTCCCAAGCTCTTCTGCTTCGGTAGGTCAACCACAAAAATTAAACTGGGTGCAAAAAGCGTATGCACGCTTGTTCCCAGGTGAGCATTGGTAAGCCCTTGCAATACGAGAGAGCCAGTCTATAGACTGGCTTTTTTATGCTATAAACACCCTTAACTTTTTTAATTTTAGATTTTTATGCGGACTGCTACTCTCATTTTCCAATATGCCTGTTTTGCCTTTGCGCTTTTTCTGACCTATCAGATAGCGACTTCATGGAATCTGCCAGAATATAAATTGATGGATATTGTCAGTGATATCGGTAGTATTTTAATTTGTATCGATTTAGGCGTGTTCCTGCATTTCAATAAGTCTCTGGCAGCATTAAAGAACAAAGAAGCATCTCAGCAGTCTGCTGTTCAGGTTTCTACAGTAGAGAAAATAACGCGCAAGCTGGGTCATTTGGGCATTATGCTGATCTTATGTGGCTGGATTGTGCCAAAGCTTTCATAAAAAAACCTCCCATTTGGGAGGTTTTTTTATTATTTATGAGATTTCTTTATTTCTTCTCATCTGAATAATTTTATTGTCATCATCTAAATATTGAATATTACTAGTTCTTCTATTTGCATAATCTTTCAAACTAACCACTGCTCCAAATTCCTCAGACATGTATCCCTTTGGCAAACCAAATAAAATTTCAATATCTTCATCTATCATTGCTAAATCTTCTTTTAGCTGTGACTTCTTGAAAATATTTTCGGATATTAAAAGTTTTGCCATTTTGCTAAGCAATGTGGGTTTCTCAGGCTGAATAACATCATCTAATGGCTCATTTAATCTCCATTTACGATAGCTGTAATTTCGCCATAATCGTGTAGAAGAGTGTTCAGAAATAATACCTAGACTTACTCCACGCATGATCAATGCACCCACTGATACTTTCCATTTTCTCTTCAAAATAAGCAAAGAATCTAATGTAGGGCTATGCAGATCAAATGCGATCCCATCCGCAGGACATAGGAAACATGAAGCAAAATGATGAGCCTCTTTTTCTATTTCCTTATAACGAAGTTTATAGTCTTCATCCGTTAAATGAGCATGCAAAATTAGATGTGCTAGCTCATGTGCTAGATCAAATCTATTTCGGCATGCACTTGCCTTATCGCTTGAGATCAAGATATAGGGACGACCTAATATCCATTTAGACACCCCATCCATTGATGTTGCGCCTAAATCTTCACGAATAATGATTACTCCGACATTTTCCAACAGAGTAATTAAGTTAGAAATAGGCGTATTACCTAGGCCCCATATTTCACGATATTCACTCGCTATTTTCTCAATTTCATGGTGAGTTAGAAGAAAAGATTCTTCCCTCGTTAATATTTTAGGAAAAAATACGTTCGGTAGATTTACCCAATTTTCTAAATAAGAAGATGCTTCAAATGTGATCTCAAGATGAGCTTCAGCTTTCTTTTGTAAAAGCTGAGTAGCGGTACTATTCGATCTAAAGAAAGAAACCTGACTTCCAATATCTAGGTTTTTCTTCAAGAACCAATTTTCAGGAAATTTTAAAACACGACTCATTTGAGTAAGAGCATAAGCTTCTGGCAGTTGCTGTCCCTTAATCCATTTTGAGATCGTACCTGAACTATATCCAATTAGCTCACCCAAAGATGTTTGTGTCATACATCTTGCGTATAGGGCTTGGGTCAAGCGTTTACCATTAAATTGCATGACTCCACGCATCGAAAACTCCTAGTTTAAGAACGAGTATTATAAATTACCCTTCTTAATTACAGCTCTCAAAGTTACTTTAGCTTCCGTTTCATCCAATCTCGGATCACTATTAGAACTTCTAAGCTCGTTTAACACTTCAACTAGATCCTTTAGATAGAATCTATAAATACTATATCCATCAGGATGCGGTACATTAAATACTAAATTCATTAAGCCTGTTGAGTTTTCTTCTAACCCAACCGTCACCGAAAACCGTTCTTCATCCTTAGCGACCTTTTGAATAGTATCTTCAAAATCTAATTCGCCCTGTTGTAAGCTCAATACAGTATTCGAATCAGCTAACTGCTTCTGATATTTAGTCCTATTCTGAGATAGATATGGTTTATTGGAAAAAGCTAATGTGAAATTATCTGTTTTAGCTAAAAGATAATCTCCACCCTGATGACCATTAGTAGTATATGATTCACAAGGTATACTATGTAACTTACAAACTTTATCTAAAGCATCACTACCATCAAAATATTTCAAATAGCCCAGTGCTCTTGAACGTAATGATTTAAGGTCATACTTATTACAAAATTCAGATGATTTTTCAAATTCAACAACAAGAGAGTTCTCTAATGCTATTAAAAAATTATCAGAAAAATCACTGACAAAAAATTCAAGAAAGAGCCTACGATTTCGTTTCTGTACTTCTGATGGTGTTTTAGCCACTATAGTATATTCCTTATAAAGTTTTTATTAAATTGGAAAATATCATATTTTTTCTTCGAATGGAATATTTTTTAATCAAATAAAAAACCTCCTAAATGGGAGGTTTTCTTTTAGTAATTAAAGATTATTTAGAACCTTTAATCCCTGCTTGTAATAACAATGCACCTAAACCGCCAATTTTATTTTCTTGCGGTTTAGCCGCTTGAGGCTTTTTATGACCTTGTGGGCGGTCGCCTTGCGGACGGGCATGCTGTGGACGTTTGGCTTGAGGCTTACGCTCAGCACGTTGTTCACTCTGAGCATTGTCACGGCGTGGCTGACGTGGTGCTTTAGCCGGAGCCTCTGAACCTTCAGGACGCATCGACAAGTTCACACGGTTACGTTCAGCATCGACGGTTAATACACGGACTAGCACGATCTGACCCGGTTTCACCACTTTTTGCGGATCGGATACAAACTCGTTCGCCAGTTCAGAAATATGCACCAAACCGTCTTGGTGTACGCCGACATCTACAAATGCACCGAAGTTGGTGACATTGGTGATCACGCCTTCCAGTTGCATGCCTTCAGTCAATTGTGACACTTCAGTGATGTCATCACGGAACTTGGCTGTACGGAATTCCGGACGCGGGTCACGACCCGGTTTTTCAAGTTCGCTTAAAACATCCTGAATGGTTGGCAAACCGAATTGCTCATCAGCAAACTCTTCAGCATTCACCTGGCGAATGATTTCAGAATTACCAATAATGTCTTTTACCGTAGTGGCTTTGGCTGCAACAATTTTTTCCACTAGGCCATAAGACTCAGGGTGAACCGCAGATGCATCCAGTGGTTCAGAACCGTCCTGAATACGCAAGAAACCTGCCGCCTGTTCAAAGGTACGTTCGCCTAAACGTGGTACACTCTTTAATGCCTGACGGTTGTCAAAACGGCCATTTTCCTTACGGAAGTCAACAATCTGTTGGGCAATCGATTTGTTTAAACCGGCGATATATCCCAAGATTGCAGAAGATGCGGTATTGACATCCACACCCACCGAGTTCACACAGTCTTCCACGACCGCTTCAAGCGTTTTTGCCAAACCGGCCTGGTTCACGTCGTGCTGGTACTGGCCCACACCAATCGATTTAGGATCAATCTTCACCAGTTCCGCCAATGGATCCTGTAAACGGCGAGCAATTGAAACTGCGCCACGAATTGAAACATCGAGTTCTGGAAGTTCTTGTGAAGCCAGCTCAGAGGCTGAATAAACCGATGCACCTGCTTCACTGACTGAAACGCGCGTCAATTTCAGGTCGCTATTGGCCGCCATCATTTCAGCCACAACCGCCTCTGTTTCACGGCTGGCAGTTCCATTACCAATAGCAATCAGATCAACGTTGAATTCACGGCACAGACGCGCAAGTTCGGCAATCGAGCCTTCTTTATCTTCTTTCGGTGCAAACGGATAAATGGTGCTATGCGCAACCACATCGCCTGACTGGTTCACCACAGCCAGCTTCACACCGGTACGGATACCCGGGTCTACACCGAGTGTGGTACGCGCACCTGCAGGAGCAGAAAGCAATAAATGACGCAGGTTTTCAGCAAAAACTTCCATCGCTTCGCTTTCAGCAGCCAAGCGTTTTTCAGTCAATAATGAATGTTCGATTTGTGGACGGACTTTACCCAACCAGAACAGTTTTGCTGTCTGTTTTAAGTAATCCTGACGGCTTTGCGGCTGAATCGTGTCGAGGTTGTATTCGGTTTCAATACGGCTCAGTGGAGCATCATCTTCACCATCCACTTTTAAGCCCAGGACATTTTCCTGACGGCCGCGCAGCATGGCCAATAAACGGTGTGAAGGCACCTTGTTTAAGTTTTCAGAAAAATCGAAATAATCGCGGAATTTTTTACCGACTTCTTTTTTCTCTTCACTTGCCACCAGGCTTTTTAGCACAGCGGTTTTGGCAAATGTCGCTTTCAGTTCAGTCGTCAGTGCAATATTTTGCGCCCAGTCATCAATCAGGATGTGCTGAATTGCATCCAGCTGGCTTTCCACATCCGGATAATCTTCATGACTAAAGCCAGCCAATGCTTCGGTTGGATCAACTTGCTCGTTGAAGATTTTTTCGGCAATTGGCCCCAAACCGGCTTCTTTGGCTTTAAATGATTTGCTGGTACGTTTTGGACGGTACGGTGCATAAATCTCTTCTAAAGCATTCTTGGTTTCAGCAGCATTTACACGTGCCAACAAATCGTCTGACAATTTATTTTGTTCTTTCAGCGATTCAATTACTTTTTCACGGCGTTCAAATAAATCACGTAAATACGATAAACGGGTGTCGAGTTGGCGTAACTGGGTATCGTCCAAGCCTTGGGTTACTTCTTTACGGTAACGTGCGATAAATGGAACGCTGGCACCCTCATCAATCAGCTTGATGGCAGCTTCTACTTGATTTGGACGTACGGCAATTTCTTTTGCCAACTGCTGAACTAAGTCAGTCATCGTGTTTGATCCCACAAGGATAAGTACTAAATGGCATGATTATAAAGACCAAGCCCATAAAATCCACAACTGTTTTGATTAAATTTATAAGTGGTCAGTATTGCCAATTCACAGTTTTTTTAGAATTTGCCACAAAATTAGGTGATAAGTAGATTTTAACTCTACATATTCAGCAAGATAAGCGATAATTTAGATGTATATTTTTGGTATCTATGTCTTGATTTTATCTGCAATATTTGTTGCTTTAGAGCATAGTAAACAGATACAAATGAATCGTATACTCAAGACCATCCGAACTTTTGTTTACGATGACAATAAAGATAAAGGAGCACATCATGAGTTTAGTGGTACCTGCTGATAAAACAGATCCAGTACAAACCGAAACTGATCGCGTCGAACGCATTCTCGTTGTAGACGACGATGTGCGTTTACGTACGCTGTTACAGCGTTTTCTAGAAGATAAAGGCTTCGTGGTCAAAACTGCTCACGATGCAACGCAAATGGATCGTTTATTACAGCGCGAACTTTTCTCCCTGATCGTGCTCGATTTTATGCTTCCTGTTGAAGATGGTTTAAGTATTTGCCGACGTTTACGCCAATCGAATATTGATACGCCAATTATCATGCTGACTGCCCGTGGCAGCGACTCTGACCGTATTGCCGGACTGGAAGCTGGCGCTGATGATTACCTGCCTAAACCGTTTAACCCGAATGAACTGCTGGCGCGTATCCGTGCCGTGTTACGCCGTCAGGTACGTGAAGTTCCGGGTGCACCGAGCCAGCAAATGGAAGTGGTCAGCTTTGGCCCATGGTCACTAGATCTGTCTACCCGCACCCTGACCCGTGAAGGCCAGGTGGTGACGCTGACCACAGGTGAATTCGCGGTACTGAAAGCTCTGGTACAGCATCCACGCGAACCCTTAACCCGTGACAAGTTAATGAACTTGGCGCGTGGCCGTGAATGGGGTGCGATGGAACGTTCGATTGATGTTCAGGTGTCGCGTTTACGTCGTCTGGTGGAAGAAAACCCTGCCCGTGCGCGCTACATTCAAACCGTTTGGGGCGTAGGCTATGTGTTTGTTCCAGATGGTGCGGAATAAAAATGCTCAACGCGGATAATTTTTCGCGATATTAATTGTCCCTAAAAGCTATTCGCTGCTGTTCGAAGCATCCTTCAACAGAATTTATAGATGAATGATGGCGAGCTCAGCGGATGGCAAAAGTTTTCTTGCGTAACAGTGTTACTCATTTTTAAAAAAAGTAACTTAAGCAAATCCTTCAATTGAATGTCAAAGCAGTAAGACTCAGCCAAGGACATCACTGCCGATTTTCAAAAATAAAAATGTCCACAGGAATCCGGTGTGAAACTCGACCCCATCGACCCACAAAAATTTACTGATTACGAAGCTTATTCGGAAAAGAAGCGCACCCGCTCGGAACGCTTTCTGGATAAGATCAAGCCGCGTTCTGCTGCAATGCGTACCACTGTGCTCGTGTTATTCGTGGTATTTTTCAGTTTATTTATGTCGTTGTGGTTCTTCTGGCGTACGCTTTACCTTCCTGAAATTCAGCAGCATGCCCGCTATTTAGGGGTCGAACTGGAAATTCTGAATAATCCTGACTTACGTATTTTTCATAATAATGCCGAAGTAGATGCCGATTTATGGCTCAAAAATCGGGTGGGCATTGAATATATTACCAATCCGGCCGAATATCCTCGGGTTAAGGACAAGGTGATTGCCGAGTTTTTTACCAATCAAATAGAAAAAAAGCTGGCAAAAGAACTGAAAGTTGAAAATGTAACGGTCTATTTCCAGTTTAAACCCAGTCCCCGCATCTGGATTCAAACTCCGGAAATGAACGGACATTGGGTCCGTGAACCTTTAAAAACCTATGCCAACTATAGTCCCGAACTGATTTATGGCTGGTTCTTTGGTGTGCCACTGATTGCCGCTGCCATTATTTTAACGCTGGTTCGCCAGTTAAACCGCCCGCTTCGCCGTTTGCAGGATGCAGCTAACAGCTATAGTAAAACCGGCTCTGCACCCTATCTGGAAACCAATCATGGACCGCAAGAGATTCGTGAAGTCAATCAGGCCTTCAATCAGATGATTTATACGCTGGACCAGACTGAACGCGACCGCCGCATTATGTTGGCAGGTATTTCCCATGACCTGCGTACTCCACTAACCCGCATCCGCCTCAGTGCAGAAATGATGCCTGATGACGATTTCCTGAAAGAAGGCTTCATTTATGATGTCGAAGATATGGATGCCATCCTGAACCAGTTTATTTCCTATATGCGCGATGGCTCCGATGAAGAACTTCAGGACACCGACATCAATATGCTGTTACAGGAACTGATCATTCAGTTCAAGCCGTTAGACATACGTTTTGAAGCTCAGGAAGTTCCAATTATTCAGGCACGTAGCCAGTCTTTAAAACGCCTGATTGGCAATCTGATTAACAACTCAAAACGCTATGGTGCCGAACCGATCGAGTTATCCACCAAAGTGGAAAACAATCACCTGCTGATTAGTGTCGCTGACCATGGTGAAGGTATTCCTGAAGACCAGATTGAAGATTTGATGCAACCTTTTGTGCGTGGTAATGAAGCCCGCACCATACAAGGAAGCGGTTTAGGTTTGGCTATCGTGAAACGTATTGTTGATCTTCATCAAGGGCAACTCAGCATCCATAATCGCCCCGAGGGTGGTTTAGAAGCGCTGATTTCTTTACCTCTACTTCATGATGAAGCTGAGGAAAACATACCGCAAGGAACTTTAGGAAAAATTAAACAAAGTATTACAGGACATTTCTAATCTGCGATTAATTAATGAACAAACAGTTTTGTTTAACTCTTGACCCCTTGGTTTTTACACGATTAAAATCAATCAATTAAAAACCATAAAAAATCGTTATACCCACATTTTTTCAAAAAATTAGACCTTAGCCTAACAGGCATGCACAATTTGTTTTTTGGACGGTACAATCCGTCTAGTTTTGAACAAGAATTGAGCGTAAACCATGTCTTTAGATCGTATTCGTTTAGCGTCACTTCATGACAAAGTCATGAGCGCAGAACAAGCTGCTACTTTTATCCAAGATGGTATGACTGTAGGTATGAGTGGATTTACTCGTGCAGGTGAAGCAAAAGCTGTTCCTCTTGCACTAGTAAAGCAGGCTCAAGCCAATCCTTTAAAAATTACTTTAATTACAGGCGCAAGTCTGGGTAACGATTTAGATAAACAGTTGACTGAAGCTGGTGTACTCGCTCGTCGTTTACCGTTCCAAGTAGATAACACGTTACGTAAAGCCATTAACAAAGGCGAAGTGATGTTCATCGATCAGCATTTGTCTGAAACTGTTGAACAAATGCGTAACCAACAACTTAAGAAGCCAGATGTGGCTGTTATTGAAGCTGTTGCCATTACTGAAGATGGCGGCATCATTCCAACTACGTCTGTAGGTAACTCTGCTAGCTTTGCAATTTTTGCTGAAAAAGTGATTGTAGAAATCAACACCAACTTAAGCCCTGCTTTTGAAGGTTTACATGACATCTACATTCCAACATATCGTCCAACCCGTCAGCCAATTCCTTTGACCAAGGTGGATGAACGTATTGGTACTCAAGCGATCAATATCGATCCATCAAAAATCGTTGGTATTGTATTCAACAGCGAATTGCATGATTCTCCATCTACCGTGACTGCACCGGATGATGAAACTCAAGGTATTGCGAACCACTTGATCGCATTCTTTGAAAAAGAAGTGGCTGAAGGCCGTCTTCCATCTAACCTTGGCCCATTACAGGCAGGTATCGGTTCGATTGCCAACGCTGTATTGACCGGTTTGAAAGATTCAAACTTCGAAGACTTGATCATGTACTCTGAAGTACTTCAAGACTGTACCTTCGAATTGATTGATGCTGGCAAAATGAAATTTGCTTCAGGTTCTTCAATTACCCTTTCTGCTAAATATGGCGAAAAGGTATTTAACAACCTTGAACAATACAAAGACAAACTTGTATTACGTCCACAAGAAATTTCCAACCACCCTGAATTGGTTCGTCGTCTCGGCATCATCGGTATCAACACTGCATTAGAGTTCGATATTTACGGTAACGTAAACTCAACTCACGTATGCGGTACCAAAATGATGAACGGTATTGGCGGTTCAGGTGACTTCGCACGTAATGCCCACTTGGCGATTTTCGTGACCAAGTCGATTGCTAAAGGTGGCGACATTTCTTCTGTTGTTCCATTTGCCTCTCACGTTGACCATGCTGAACACGACGTAGACATTCTGGTGACTGAACAGGGTCTTGCTGACTTACGTGGTCTGGCACCTCGTGAACGTGCGCGTGCGATTATCGACAACTGTGCACACCCAATGTACCTTGATGCCCTGAACGATTACTTTGCTCGTGCATGTGAAAAAGGTGGTCAAACTCCACACATCTTGCGTGAAGCATTGTCTTGGCACAGCAACTTTGAAGAGACTGGCCATATGCTGACTGCTCAGGCTGAAGCCAAAAGCGCTTAATCGCCCTACAGCTGCATGATATTAAAAAAGCGTACTTCGGTACGCTTTTTTATTTTAAACCGCTGCTTTATCTGATCTCCGCCCCCACCAAAACTCAAAATCTATAAACGCTGCTCTACAGCTTGACGATGGTGCTTTTTAATTTTTTCCATTTCCGCATTTAGCTGCAACACCTGCTTATACAGGTCATTAAACTGCTTGATCGGCTGATCCTGATAAAACATAAAGGTCTTGTTCTTTTTCTCCCATTGATTGTTTTTAAGAATCTGGAATAAAGCATCTGCCTTATCTAAAACCTGTAGCTCCAAAGCAAATAGCGCATGGGTTTGGTCACTATCCCGGCTTTCACGTAAGCTATCGGTTAACTGATGCCGAAGATGCGATTTAATGGATAACTGTTTAGCCCGCGCCAAGGTATTTTCTTCACGCTGCAAGGTTTGTTGTTGATAGCGCTTCGCGAGTAGATGCGCTTGCTGCAACATCTGCTCGGTTTCGACATATTTCTGCTTGCGGTCTTGGTCTAAACGGTCGATATTTAAAAACTGATCCCAGTGAATCGCTTTCAGCTCACGTAAATACTGATTCCTTGCTTCGGCATTCTGAATCATTTCACTCAATACAAAATCTGCCATCACTTTATAATCGCCCTGTAAACGATTATCCGAGACATTGATCTCGATTGGCTTAGACCAGTCTTGGGCATGCTGATAAATCAGTTCAGCTTTTTCATACAATACCGCTTGGTAGCTTTGCAGTTGACTAAGCTCCTTTTGCTGGACCGAATATTGATAAAACATCCAGCCAAATACACTGCATGTTGCCAATGCCAAGATGAGAAAAATTCTGGGCATACCAGACTCCGCCATACCGCCTTTTTTCACATCATAACCTGATTTGGTTTAAATCGTTTATTTTTCAAACAATAACTACATAAAACTGGCGACCTTCGCCCGGTTTTTATTCAGCATGGGTGCTTTAAATTTTAATCTCTATCCCCATCAATAGAAGCAAGAAAAGATAAGAGAACTCTCATGCGCGTAGATATTTGGTCAGATGTGGTTTGCCCATTTTGTTATATTGGTAAAAAACGTCTGGAAGCTGCTGCTGAACAGGCAGGTTTGGAACTTGAAGTCCATTGGCACAGCTATGAACTTGACCCGGAAGCGCCTGTTCGTCAGGAAGTATCCAACTCTGAGCGTCTGGCGCAAAAATACGGCCGTACCCTGGCTGAAGTTGAAGAAATGCAGCGCAATATTGCCGCAATGGCTGCAGAAGAAGGCATTCAATTCAATTGGGAAAATGCCAACTCAGGCAACACCTTTAATGCTCACCGTATTATTCATTTGGCACAAAGCAAAGGCTTGGGTTCCGAGGCCAAAGAAGCCTTTTTCTATAGCTATATGACCCAAGGCTTAGCTATTGGTGAACGCGAGACCCTGGAAGATGTCGCAGCCCGCATAGGCTTAAATCCGGTTGAAGTAGACGATGTGCTCAATTCAGAAGAATTTGCAGATTTTGTTAAATTTGATGAAGAAGTGGCACGTGACCAGTTGAAAGTGACCGGGGTACCCTTCTTTGTGTTTGATCAACGGATCGCCCTCGCGGGTGCACAGCCACGTGAAGTATTTTTACAGGTCATGGAAAAAGCGCTTGAAGCACCTCAACAGGCCAACCCACCCGCTGAAGACACGGCCATCTGTAAAGAAGACAGCTGTGATGTTCCGGAAAAATAAGCTGAAGTCTTAAGTACAACAAATCAATAAAAATCCCCAAAGTTTGGGGATTTTTTTATTTTAAGATTCATTAGACTTTTTTCATAAATTCCCTTTATTTCTCCCTATGGGAGAAAAATAAACAGGGTGTAAACAATTATGAAAGAAGTCTATTTATCTATTCAATTTAATCCACCAAGAAGCTGATTTTTAAATTCACCCGATATTCTGTAATTTTGTTGTCCTTAATCACCACTTTTTGTTCATTAATCCATGCACCCTGTACATTTTTAACTGTTTCGGTGACTTTCTCTATGCCACTTTGAATAGCATCTTCAAAACTTTTATTACTGCTTGAATTTACTTCAACCACTTTTGCGATAGCCATTGTTTTCACCTCGGGTTTTATTATTTTGAGTTCAGATCATAGGATATTTTCCAGACAAAAAAGTGAGTTTTAACATTACGGCGCAAAAACTTACAGCTGGGTCACAATACCCATACTTGCTTTAAGGTTCTTACAAAAGACAACTTATCTATACAAGGCTTGGACACAATTAAAGGCGCAATTCGCTAGGCTAATATGCGGAATATCCCCGTTCCTAATCATGAAACTTTTAGAGGTAAATATGAATACTGATATACAAGATCCTATGGTTGATACCAGCCATGACCAAAACACATCTACAAAATCTCCTTTTTCACCCACCCTCAAAGGGGTGCTGATTGGCGCAGTGGCGGGTAGTGTGTTGCCGGTTTTCGGTACGTTTAGTGGTGCCATTATTGGAGGAGTCGCCGGAAAGGTTTACGAAAAAAAATACCAGAATAAATGCCATGCAAGATAATTTTTTTATATTTTCAAGGCAGTTAAGACAGACTGTTCATCGACAGTCTGTCTTAGAGCAAAAACTCTAAATACATGATTTATATAATAATTTAAACTCACCATTCATCTTTTTCCACTCTCCCCTCCTTACTTTGTTCAATCACTTCTTGATATCATTCACATGAAATTTATTTTTTATTTCTCTCCTTGCCTGCTTCATTTTTGAATGAACCAGACATCCTTTCACTAAAGGAAAATGATGATGAACGTGATTAAATCTCTCCTGGCTGTTGCTGTTGTGGCTTGCTCTGCCCATGTTTCTGCTCAAATTGTTTACACTCCCGATTTTCCTGTTAAAAAAGCAGCTAAAATCTTGAATGCTGAACAAAAAGCGCCAGCTGCTGAAGCTGCATCTAAAACAGCTGCCTGACCGGCCCTAAAAGTCCATAAAAAAACCAGAAGCGATTCGTTTCTGGTTTTTTTATGAGTATAAATTCGCAGTTTATTTTTCAGCTTCTGCTCAGGCAGAACATCGTTTTGCTCTGTCATTTCATCCTTTTCTTTTTCGAAACAATAGAACAGCTAAAACCGGATCACAGAATTCTCCCCTCCCTTCTGCCAAAAAAATTGCTTATTTTTTATTTAAAATTTACATTTTTTGCAAATTATGTCTATAAATGCTCAAAAACTGACATTTTTTTTCATGTTTTTTTTTACTAAATACATATAATCAAAGGAATTAAATAAATAATTCACTCTATAAACGTGTGCATATGCAAGAACTTCAAGCGCTGATTCAAGGCAAGATTCCTCCGCAAACGATCAAAATCGATAAGTTGATCATGCTTGCCGAGCATTACTCTCAGCCCACGTCTGCAGAATATAAGTTACTTGAACTCGCGATTAATATCGTATTGGCAAGTTATTTAGAAAAAGCTCAAAAGCATCTCTAGAAGTGAGGTCTGTGCATGAATGTCCTAGAAAAAACCAAGCTGATTCAAGAGTTAAATCAACTCATCGAGGGGTTGGAGCAACGTTCCCTGTCTTTCTTTGAAATTGCCCGCTCAAAAGCACGGATAAAAGACATTTTTGCTTTATGTGATGAACCGATTTTTAAAAAACAGGTTTTACAATTTAAATCTCACATCCAACCTGAAAAAGCAGCCACAGATTTCGCCGCTCAGACCTTGTTTCAGCTCTCTTTTCGCGGCGTATTTCAGCAAGACAAAGCGCTAGAGCAGGCCCTTTATCAATATCCGGATTATGGTTGGGCTATTTTGTATGATCCCCAACTCGGCTGGCAAATCTGGTTAATCCCCGCAGCAAATCGTACGGCCCTGATCAGTGAATGGGATAATCTGGAGAATGCCTATCACTGGATGTTGCAGCAACAGCAAGACTATGGCTGCCTAAAAACAGACTACGAACTCAAACAGATTGATAATTTGATTGTACCCAAGCTAACAAATGTTTTAACCGAGACCGAAATCACACTAAACACCTCTGCGGATGAGCTTCAAAACATGGCTCAAAATGAACCATCCAATTCAATGGATGTATCCACGGCTGGGGTGTATTCCGCTCAAGAACCAATAGCCACTGATGCATCTGCACAGCAAAACCAGCAGCCAATCTGGACCCAAAAAAAATCTTCTATCGTCACAGAACCCGAGCTGCCGATTGTTGCCTCGCCGCCTGCCGAGACCGATGCAGAGAATACTGCGCTTCTGTCATCTATCACCAAAGATGTTCCAGAAACCCTGCAACTCAATCAATATGTCGCCTCTATTCATGCGCTGCCTAGCGAAGAAGCCTCGTTACAACAGCTATATCGTTTAGAAATTCCCAGCCTGCCGGAACTTGCCCCATATCTAGATATACTGGTGCATGCTGCAAATCTGGAAAACTGGCAGCATCACCCGGTTTACCTGGCAGAGCAGATCAATCAGCACGGTGGTTTTGTTCTATATGTGGCATTACTGGGGGCAGAAAATCAAACCCAGGCCATGCGGTTAATGCAATTATTGAATGCGCCTTACCAACACGCCATGGCTGCAATCAGGCAGATTGGCTGGATAGACTTGGCCGATCGTTTGAGCTCTCTTGAATCCCTGTTTGATGCCTATACGCATAAGACCATTCGCATCTGGAATGATGAAAACTATATGCCCTTTATTCCTGCACAACTGATCCAAACCCAAAAAATTATTCAATTTGATGAAAGTGCCGCCGACATTCAAACACCGCTCCTTTTACTGAAAGAACGGCAGAAGATACGGATTATTCATGGGCAAAAACGTTTAGCGCTCTCACCGACCGAATCGGCTTATCCTTATTTTTTATTGGAACGCCATCACGGTATTAGCTGGCAAATGATTCAGATGATTATTGCCCAATTCAGGTCTCCGATTGATTGCCGGGAATTATATAAAGAGATTCAAAAACATATTTCAGATTAAGTTTTTATTTTTTGTAGCAAAAGCTTGCTTTTTGGTCCTGATTTTTACCAGACTACTGATTATCAAATAATATAAGAGCAAGGATATGCGGAAAAAACAATTATCTCTATTTAAACCCCTCTTATGTGTGTTGATCTCTGGACTCATGTCTACTGTCAGCTGGTCTAACGCAGCTGAAACTGGTGCAGATCAACAAAAGCGTATTGAAACAGAAACAGAAACAAATTCTAATTTGCTCTATAAAATTCCAAGCTGGATTGATGCGATGCCGACAGTTTTACCGGAACAGTCGGATGAAGTCATTGTCCCTCCCGTTCAGGCCACTGAAAAACAAAGCTGGCTAGACCGTAAGCAATATGAAATCCGCAACTGGACAGACCGTACCTCCCATAAAATAGATAACTGGTTTGGACAACCCGATCCCAATGACCCGGCTTCAGCAACCCTACGCCTGATTATCGATAACAGCTGGAATAAACATGATGGTTATGAAGTTAGCCCACGTCTGCGCGGAAAAATTAAACTTCCCACCTTAGAACGTAAGATCAGTTTGGTCTTCGGTGATGACTCTTTAGATAACGAACTGAACAATAATGTCGCCATTACCGATGAAAATCCGGATAGCACGAGCAGTAAAGCGTTAGACCGTGAACGGACGCGAGAAAGTAACAGTTCCCTGGCGCTGCGTTGGTCTGATTTTTCCAAGCGTCTGCCTTTTGAAACCGACCTGGATTTAGGGGTTCGATCAGGGGATGATATTTATTTACGGCTTAAGGCATCCAGAGACTGGCAACTGGAAAATGATTTCAGATTTTATGCCGAACAAATTTACCGCTATGGCATAGATAGTGAAAACTACCTGAGGACCAATCTGGAACTGACCCATGCACGGCCGAATCAGCCGTTTTTATCCAATCAGCTCAGCCTGACCTATGCAGACCAGCAAGATGACGATGTCACCTGGGATAATTACCTGTTTAGACAACACCAGTTTTTCCAGAATAACCGTTTTGCCTATGGCTTATATACGGGCGGTTTCTATAATAATAATGACCTGCGCCTGAACAGTTGGGGGCCTTATATTTCATGGCGACAACCTTTCGTGCGTGAATGGTTTTTTCTACAGGGCGATTTAAACTATCTCAATGACCATCGTGAAGATCGCAGCCATTTCCTGGGGGTATCCGTGCGTATGGAAGCATTGTTCTAAGCTGGGCAATATAAAAATTTGAGCCGCATATACACGTAGTTTTCCGCAATAAAAAAACCTCCCGAGGGAGGTTTTTTGCTTCACGAGAAAAGCGCTTATTTCAGCAATAAACTGTTAATACGTTTTACATATGCCGCAGGGTCATCCGGCAAACCGCCTTCGGCAATTACGGCCTGGTCAAAAATCACATTCGCCAGGTCATCAAACTGGTTCGATCCTTCCAGCTTTTTCACCAAAGGATGTTCAGGGTTAATTTCCAAAATCGGTTTTGATTCAGGAACTGCTTGACCTGCCTGTTTCAGCATGCGAATCAATTGCGGAGACAGCTCACCCTCGCCGGTCACCAAACATGCAGGTGAATCCACCAGACGGGTCGTCACACGAACTTGCTGGGTTTTGGCTTTGAGAGAATCCGAAAGCTTGTCCACGACAGGCTTAAACTGTTCAGCTGCTGCTTCCAGTGCTTTCTTCTCTTCAGCGTCCTGCAAGTCGCCCAAGTCGACTGCACCCTTAGATACGTTCTGCATTGGTGTTCCGTCGAATTCATGAATGAACTCCATCGCCCACTCATCCACACGGTCCGCCATTAACAGCACTTCAATGCCTTTTTTCTTGAACAGCTCCAGTTGTGGCGAATTCTTCGCAGCACTGAGGCTTTCCGCAGTCACGTAATAAATGGCCTTTTGCCCGTCTTTCATACGTGCCTTGTAATCTGCCAATGAGGTTGAAACTTCATCATTGGTCGAGGTCGAGAAACGCAATAATTTTAAGATACGTTCACGGTTACCAAAGTCTTCACCCAAACCTTCCTTAATCACTGAACCGAATTCAGCATAGAAAGTTTTGAATTTCTCCTGGTCTTTTTCATCTTCAGATTTTGCCAGAGCATCCAGCATGGTTAACACACGGCGGGCGTTACCTTCGCGAATGGTTTTCACGTCACGGCTTTCTTGTAGCAATTCACGGCTCACGTTTAACGGCAAGTCGGCACTGTCTACCACCCCCTGCACAAAACGCAAGTAGTTTGGAATCAGGTTATCCGCTTCATCCATAATAAATACGCGTTTGACATACAGTTTAATGCCGGCTTTGGCTTCACGGGTAAACAGGTTACTGGCAGCCTTGCTTGGAATATAAAGCAATTGGGTGTATTCAGTGCTGCCTTCTACACGGTTATGGGTCCAGGCCAAAGGCGCATCAAAATCATGGCTGAGATTCTTGTAAAACTCGGTATATTGCTCGTCAGTGATCTCGTTTTTATTGCGGGTCCAAAGTGCGCTGGCCGAGTTAATGGCTTCCCATTCATCCGTTTTCACCATCTGACCTGGCTTCGCTTCTTCACCCTCAGCCGCTTCTTCTTGCTGCCAGATTTCTTTTTGCATTTCAATCGGCAGGCTAATATGGTCCGAATATTTATTGATGATTTGCTTAACTTTATAAGATTCTAAATACTCAAGGGCATTGTCACGCAAATGCAGAATAATGTCTGTTCCACGTGAAGCCTTGTTGATTTGTTCAACTTCGAAATCACCTGTTCCGCTACTGATCCAACGGACCCCATCAGCCACATCGGCAGCTGCATGACGCGACTCCACGGTAATCTTTTCAGCTACAATAAAGCCTGAGTAGAAACCGACACCAAACTGGCCAATCAATTGCGCATCGGCTTTTTGATCCCCCGACAATTTGGACATAAAATCTTTGGTGCCCGATTTGGCAATGGTGCCCAGATTATCAATCGCTTCTTGTTGAGTCAGACCAATACCATTGTCGGAAATGGTGATGGTTTTATTGTCTTTATCCAGGCTGACACGTACATGCAGGTCAGGGTCATTTTCATAATATTCAGGATGGTTAATTCCTTCAAAACGCAACTTGTCGCAAGCATCCGAAGCGTTCGAGATCAGTTCTCGCAGAAAAATTTCAGGGTTTGAATAGAGAGAATGCGTCACTAGATGCAACAGCTGCGCTACTTCAGCCTGGAAACTATGTTTTTGTGCGCCTTGTTCGCTCATAAATCACTCCTTAAATTCATTACACGGTTTTTATTGGATGCTTAATGAATGGAGTAAGTTCAAGATTTTTCAATAGGGTCAAATAAATTTTTCTTAGAAAGGTCCGTGTTGATACACACGCTCCATATACAGATTCAGCTTTTGCTGGCGCATTTTATACACTTCGATTAAACAGCGGCTCGAATTGCCGCATTGGTCACGCAACTGTAACCATTTGACCTGCTCATCCTGAATCACACCGCGCGTTCCCATCGGCACCAAACGTTTAAGAATATTGTAGGTGGTGGCCATTTTGACATCCGCATCATTAATGGCACGGTGCTCGCAAATCGCATGTTCAGTTGCAGTTTGTGCTTTGTCACAATTAAAGCTGGCTGCATACACCGAGCCACTCAAAAGACTAAAAAAGACCACTTGGCATATAATGAATAATTTCATGATTCTTCCTGCTTTTTTAGCTTATTGTAGAGTATCAACTTAAATACATTTTTAATGATGAAACAGGATAAAAATGCTCAATTTATGTGATTTATTGTGACTGAACAAATAAATAAATAAAGATCCCCATCAGAGACAGGGATCTTTGCGCTGATTTGTTATTTTTATTTTAATTTTAGTTTTAGAATTTGTAGCTATAGCCAAGGGTATAAACCCAAGGATTTACTTCCAGGTCACCAATAGCATTGCCATTTAATTCAAGCTCAGATTTTACATCCGCATAACGTACATCAGCAAAAACACCCCAGTTTTTAGCATCAGCTGGTTGGAAGTTGAAACCTACTTGACCTGCTACGCCATAGCCGACATCAGCATTTAATTTTGCCCCATCAATCACAATTTCCTCATCCCAAGGAATAACTACAGTTGCACCAACACCTACATAAGGAGTGAAACCAGTTGAGTTTTTGAAATTGTATTTTGCTGTAATTGTTGGTGGTAAGTGCTTAAATGAAGCAATTTTTGTACCGTTTGATGTTACATCGTGCTCAAAAGGAGTTGCCAACAATAATTCAGCCGAAAAATTATCATTAAAGAAATATTCTACCGATGGAGTAAAACCGTATTCTTGGGAAGCTTCTACATTTGTAAATGCACCGTTTGCCAATACATTCTGGTCTTCTGTTGGAGCTAAAGAGCTCGCACCCACTTTAACCTGCCACTGACCTGCCATCGCAGAAGCAGACATCCCCAATAATGCAATAAGAGCAACTTGTTTTAACATTTTTAAACCCCTATGGAAGAGTATTAACAGTAATTTTCAAACATTAATTAATAATAAACATGCCTATTATTAATATGCAATAGACATTAATTATTTAAAATTTTATTTATTTTTAAACAATTGAAAATATTGATTATTTATTTTAATCAGACCAACCTGGTCGGTTTTAAATACCAACCAAGTTAATCAGATTAACGATTATATTCCAAGTATATTGCTTGGTTTTATTATATTAATTATTTAATAATATTTATTTTAAATACATGTTTTAAAATAAGCAATAAAATGAATTAAAAATTCATTAAAGTACCATTGCAGCAATCCAGCCAAATACCAATAATGGAATATTAAAATGGATAAATGTTGGAACGACCGTATCCCAAATATGATCATGCTGGCCATCTACCCCCAGACCGGCAGTTGGACCTAAAGTTGAGTCTGAGGCTGGAGAACCGGCATCCCCCAGCGCTGCTGCGGTACCAATCAAGGCTACAGTAGCCAATGGCGAGAAGCCGAACTGTACGCAAAGTGGTACGTAAATTACTGCCAATACCGGTACACTGGAGAATGACGATCCAATCCCAATGGTCACAAATAAGCCAATAAATAGCATTAAGAATGCAGCCAGGGCTTTATTGTCACCAATCAGATGTACTACTCCGTTGACCAGACTGTTGATGTCACCAGTATGCGTCATCACGGATGCGAAACCAGCTGCAGAAATCATAATGAAGCCAACCAATGCCATCATACGCATGCCTTGAACGAAGACATCATCTGCCTCTTGCCATTTGAAAATACCCGCAGCAGACAGCACCGCAAAACCAACCAGTCCACCTAAAATCATCGAACCTGAATACAGCTGGGCAACCAAGGTCAAAGCAATCGCAAGCAGTGCCATCAAGATGGTTTTCTTGGCAATGACTGGTGCTTGTTCAGCTTCGTGTTTCAGCTCTTCGGCATCGGCTTGCAGACTCACTTCACCCGCACGAATCGGTTTGTCCAGATCGATGGCGGTGACACGCGCAACCGTACGATCGATATAATGACGGGGTTTACGATAGCTGATAAATACCGCAGTCAAAGTACCAATTAGCATACCAAGCACTGGAATCGCCATGCCCATCGGCATCATCCAGCGATCCACATGCAAGTCATACGCTGCACCAATTTTATTGATGTTACCCATCAAAATTTGTTCCAGAAAAATGGAACCAAAACCGACTGGCAGGAAAATATAGGTTCCGACTAAACCCATGGTCAGCACACATGCAGCAGCACGACGGTCCAAATTCATGTGATTCATCACTTTAAGTAAAGGAGGAACCAATACCGGAATAAAGGCAATATGCACAGGAATCAGGTTTTGAGAAAAAATGGCTGCAATCAGTAAAATACTCAACAGTAAATATTTTACTTTTCTGGTTTTTTGATGTGTGGCTTCCGCACCCAGCAAACCAATTAATTTATGCGCCAAAAGATCAGGCAAGCCTGATTTTGACAGGGCTAAAGCAAAGGCACCCAATACTGCATAAGCCAGGGCAACTTCTGCCCCATCACCCAGACCGGCATTAAATGCGGTTACAGTATCCGACAAACTTAGTCCTGCAACTAGGCCACCAATAATCGCTGAAATGACCAAAGTCAAGACAACAGAAACTCGTGCCAGTGAGAGTATAAACATCACGGCAATCGCAATTACTACTGCATTCATGAAAATTTTGAGGAAGATAAAAAGCCGTTATTTTAACAGATTCACTCCTTTGAAACTGTAAATAAATCGGCTGAGCCACAAAATAGTAAATTACTGATTTTAATTAAAATTTACATCCTAAAGGTCGGTTTAATTATTTTTTAGAGCAAATGTTTTGATCTCTTCTGCGACCAACTCGGCTTGGCTCAATATTGCCCAATGATTGGCATCTATCTCTACACGTTGAAAATTTTCTGCCCATTTCGGCACTTCATCAATCAGTTCAGGACTGACAAAATTGTCCTGCTTCAGCACAATCGCCTGCACCGAACAAATGGCAAAACGCTGGCGTGGCCGGGTTAAACGTGGCAGGAAATTGGCACGGTACAGTCCAATACCATGTTTTCCATCTGAAGCAATATGACTGTTTAAAGGTAAATCTTTTTGATGCTCTAACTGCTGCAAGACTTTATCCCATTTTTCAGGCGTAAATAGAGTCCAGATGGCCGGGGCCAGCACGGGCAATTGAAAGACTGCGATATACCAGGATTTAGCCAGCTGTTTAAAAAACCTGGGCTTATTTTGTCGAAATTGCTGACGCATCCAGAAAGCGGCATGATCCAGACAGGGGCCGGAAATGGTGCTATAAGATAAAATCCGGTCTCTAAACTTCGGCTCAGTCACCGATTCCCAAGACTGGATTGAGCCCCAGTCATGTGCTGCCAAATGAAAAGGACGGTTTTCCAAAACGGCATTGACCACGCTTTCCAGATCTAAAGATAACTGTTCCAGCCGGTAGTCACGAATCCGTTTCGGAACGGAGGATTTCCCTGCCCCCCTTACATCATAGGTCAGCACATAGAAGTCTTGCATCAGCTGCTGAATGATAAGCTCCCAAACTTCCTGATTATCGGGATAGCCATGCACCAGGACTAAAGCAGGTTTGGCTTCACTCCCCCAGGTTTTAACATAAAGACGCTGCTGATCTGAGGTGGCAACCCATTGTGTTTGCGCTTGCATATATTTTTATCCTATTCTTTTATTGACTATTTATTGCAGAGTCTGGGTAATCTGATCAATGCGGCCCTTTTCATTCTGTTCTAGTATGTTCTGAAGCCGTAAAAAAACAATTGACCAAAATGAGCCTTTTAAAAAAACTACAGACAATTCCAGCCATTTCTAAATTTTTATTAAATCGCTATGCACCTTACCGCGGTGCAGGGATTGAAATTGATAAAGTTGATCTGGCAAATTACCATATCCGCATTAAAATGCCTTTAACCCGTAAAAATCAAAATATCGTCGGCGTACATTTTGGCGGCAGTTTATATTCGATGGTCGATCCTTTTTATATGCTAATTTTAATGCATCATCTGGGTTCAAAATATATTGTTTGGGATAAATCTGCCTCCATACAATTCCTTTCACCCGGTCGTGGCACGGTCTATGCCGATATTCGGCTAGATTCAACAGAGATTGACCAGATTAAGCAGCTCACAGAAAATCATGCGCCAGTATACCGAAACTATAGTTTAAATATTTTTGACGAATCAGGGGTACGGATTGCCGAGGTACAAAAAATAGTTTATATCCGCCGTAAAAAACCAAAGGCCAGCCGTAATTGACAAAAAAGCGCCTGATCAACAAGCGCTTTTACTTAAATTCTCAGCTTCGATTAGCGTCTTCTTTGTTCAATCGCAGCCCCTGCGCCACCACCAATCGCTCCACCGATGGCAGCTCCGGCATTGCCGCCAAAGACACTTTTACCCACCGCAGAACCAATCGCACCACCGACGCCACTATAGGTCGCATTACGGTTTGACCCGCCTTGGGTTTTACTGCCGACCGCTGCACCAGCACCACCACCTACAGCTGCACCGATACCGCCGCCAACCTGATTACCCACACCACCACCAACTGCACCACCGAGTGCAGCTGCGCCAATACGTTGCTCTCTTGGAGACATCGAGTCACAACCCACCAGCATAAAAGTTGACAGGGTTACCATTGCCATCACGCTCATTAACTTTTTCATGAGATATGTCCTTTTGGCTATTTGTTACAGCATAAGTCATGAGTGTGAAGTTAATATCAGCGTAGTGTTACTTTTCAAAGTTTTAATGTTGAATGTTGTAATATAATTTTAATTAAAATTCCAAAAGCTGGAACTGCCCGATTTCAGTGGCCCGAAATTAGTTCAAGTATTGTAATAGATGCATAACTTTATAAGAAAAATTTTAAACAGCGGCTTCATTTAAAGTTATTTAAATGGGAAGGATCAATAAAATGAAAAAATGCCTTTGCTTGATATTTACATTGCTGTGTTGCAATTCGCCGGCCTATCCGGATTCTTCTGATACCCGTTTAATGAATAAAACCAAAGTCCTGAAAAATATGGCTTATGGTCCTTCTGCTCAACAAGTCTTCGATGTTTATTTCCCCACCAAAGCTTTCACAGATAAAACGCCAGCACCGATCATGGTGATGGTCCATGGTGGAGCCTGGAGCATTGGAGATAAAAATAATGCTGCTGTAGTCAAAAACAAAAGGTCTTATTGGAACAAACACAACTGGATATTTATTTCCCTCAACTACCGATTGGTTCCTGAGGTCACAGTACAACAACAAACCCAGGATATTGCAGAAGCACTCATCCATATCCAAAACCAGGCTCAAAATTGGCGTGCCGACCCCAAACGTTTGGTTCTGATGGGACATTCAGCAGGCGCACACTTGGTCAGCCTGCTCAGCACGCGCCCCCTCTGGCTGACATCGCAGCCCCAACCCTGGCTTGCCACAGTGGCGTTAGACAGTGCTGCCTATAATGTCGAAACCATTATGCAAACCCGACATGCACGGTTTTATGATCAGGCCTTTGGAAATCAGCCGTCAAACTGGAAAGCACTTTCTCCCATCTCTCAACTGCACCAGACTTTACCGGCATTTCTCGCGGTATGCTCCACCATTCGGCCAGACCAGCCCTGTACCCAGGCACAGCAATTTATTCAGCAAGCACAGAAATTGGGGACTAAAGCCCAGTTATTGCCTGTCCCGCTTTCCCATAGAGAAATCAATCAGTCACTTGGACAAAATAATTCCTATACTCAAGCGGTAAATCAGTTTATCCAAAGCCATTCCACTACGGAGAAATGAGCTTATTTCAATCTCATTCAACCTAGAAACGATTTCAGTATTAATTAAGAGTGCTTATCTTTCGATAAACACATTTGATATTCCGCGTAGACCCTAAAATATCTCCCCAAAATAAGTGCATAAAAAAAGACGCCCGAAGGCATCTTTTTTGAGTCATTTAACGTCGAATTAGAATTCTTGGTTAAATGCTTGGCTTAATGCTTGGTCTACATCAGAGAAGTCATTTACCAGCGCATGTTCTGCAGCTTCTGCTTCTTGACGACGACGCTCCAAGTGGTAAGCCAGACCAGTACCCGCTGGAATCAAGCGACCCACAACAACGTTTTCTTTCAAGCCACGTAAATCATCTTCTTTACCTGTTACAGCCGCTTCAGTTAACACACGTGTTGTTTCCTGGAACGATGCAGCAGAGATGAACGAGTCAGTAGAAAGCGATGCTTTGGTAATACCCATCAATTGACGTTCAAACTTCGCAGGGAACTTGTTCTGCGCAAGAACAGCTTGGTTCTCTTGCATCACGCGGATGTAATCCACTTGTTCGCCTTTGATGAAGCTGGTATCGCCACCGTCAGTGATGTCAACTTTACGCAACATTTGACGCACGATAACTTCAATGTGTTTATCGTTGATTTTTACACCTTGCAGACGGTATACATCCTGAACTTCATTCACAATGTAATTGGTCAACGCCACTTCACCTTTCAGACGCAAGATGTCATGCGGGTTCTGCGGACCATCAGAAATGGTTTCACCACGGTTCACATGCTCGCCTTCGAACACGTTAATGGTACGCCATTTCGGAATCAGCTCTTCGTAGATCTCTGAGCCATCATCTGGAGTAATCACCAGACGGTTCTTACCTTTGGTCTCTTTACCGAAGCTTACCACACCAGAAATTTCAGCAAGAATTGCATGCTCTTTCGGTTTACGTGCTTCGAACAAGTCAGCTACGCGTGGCAGACCACCGGTAATATCACGGGTACGTGAAGATTCTTGTGGTACACGACCGATGACATCACCCACACCAATCGTTTCGCCATCACGGACAGAAAGAATCGTGTTTTGTGGCAAGAAGTAGAACTGCTCACCACCATCAACTGTGTCAAGCACAACTGCAGGACGTAAATCTTTACCTGACGCAGGACGTGAAGTCACTGGCAAGATTTCGATTGTGGTCATACCTGTTGCATCATCAGTTTTCGAGGTCACAGTTACGCCATCAGCAATTTGGCTGAAACGTACTTTACCTGCAACTTCTGTCACAAGTGGATGTGTATGTGGATCCCAAGTCGCCACGATACCGCCTGCCTCAACAGCTTCACCATCTTTCAGCAAGATAGATGCACCGTAAGGAAGTTTATAGCGTTCGCGTTCACGACCTAAGTCATCTGCAATACCGATTTCACCTGAACGTGAAGTTGATACCAGGTGACCTTTGGCATGTTGTACGGTTTTCACGTTGTGGAAACGTACTGTACCCTTGTTACGAACTTGTACGCTGTTGGCAGCAGAAGTTCGGCTCGCAGCACCACCCACGTGGAACGTACGCATGGTCAACTGTGTACCTGGCTCACCAATTGATTGAGCAGCCATTACACCTACAGATTCACCTGGATTCACCAAGTGACCGCGTGCAAGGTCACGACCGTAACATTTCGCACATACACCGAAGGTAGATTCACAAGAAACGACTGAACGTACTTTAACTTCATCGACACCGGCTTCTTCAAGGAAGGCTGCGATTTTTTCGTCAATCAACGTATTACGTGGAAGAATCACTTCGTCAGAACCGACTTTCTTCACGTCTTCAGCAACAACACGACCCAATACTCGAGTACCCAAGTTCTCGATTACGTCACCACCCTGAATGAACGGAGTCATCACAAGACCGCCTAAAGTACCGCAATCAGGCTCGGTAATCACCAAGTCTTGCGCTACGTCTACCAGACGACGGGTCAGGTAACCAGAGTTTGCTGTTTTAAGTGCTGTATCGGCCAAACCTTTACGCGCACCGTGTGTCGAGATGAAGTACTGAAGTACGGTCAAACCTTCACGGAAGTTGGCTTTAATTGGGGTTTCAATGATCGAACCATCCGGTTTCGCCATCAAACCACGCATACCCGCCAACTGACGAATCTGAGCTGCGGAACCACGGGCACCCGAGTCAGACATCATGTAGATACTGTTGAATGATTTCTGTTTCTCGTCTTCGCCCTGTTTGTTCTTAACAGTAGTGAAAGACAAGTTGTCCATCATCGCTTTAGCAACTTGGTCGTTGGTACGCGCCCAGATATCGACTACCTTGTTATAACGTTCACCGGCAGTTACGAAACCTTGTTCGAATTGCTGTTCGATTTCACGAACTTCAACTTCTGCTTTTTCGATGATCGAGTATTTCGCTGGTGGAATTAGCATGTCTTCCATACCAACAGATACACCAGAACGCGTCGCTTGACGGAAGCCCAGGTACATCAACTGGTCAGCAAAGATAACGGTATCTTTCAGACCCAATTTACGGTAGCAAGAGTTGATTAACTTAGAGATGTTTTTCTTGGTCATCTCAAGGTTAATTTGCTGGAAGTCCATACCTTCAGGAACAACTTCCCAAAGCAGGCAGCGACCAGGCGTTGTGTCAACAATAATGGTTTGTTGTTCACGGTTGCCATTGTCGTCAATTACGGTCTGGTGTACACGTGCTTTTACGCGAGCGTGCAAGTCTACCTGACCTGTTGCAAGTGCACGGTTTACTTCATCAGTATCCGCGAACACCATGCCTTCACCTTTGGCATTGATCGCATCACGCGTGATGTAATACAAGCCCAAGACCACGTCCTGAGAAGGTACGATGATTGGCTCACCGTTCGCAGGAGACAAGATGTTGTTGGTTGACATCATTAACGCACGCGCTTCTAACTGAGCTTCAAGCGTTAATGGTACGTGTACCGCCATTTGGTCACCGTCGAAGTCGGCGTTAAACGCAGCACATACGAGTGGGTGTAGACGGATCGCTTTACCTTCAATCAGGGTTGGTTCAAATGCTTGAAGACCCAAACGGTGAAGGGTTGGCGCACGGTTCAACATCACTGGATGTTGACGGATCACGTGAGCAAGAACGTCCCAAACTTCCGGCGTTTCGCGTTCAACCATTTTCTTCGCAGCTTTAATGGTGGTTGCTTGACCAGACGCTTGCAGTTTCGCAAAGATAAATGGCTTGAACAGTTCAAGTGCCATCTTCTTAGGAAGACCACATTGGTGTAAACGTAAAGATGGACCTACAGTAATTACCGAACGGCCAGAGTAGTCAACACGTTTACCAAGCAAGTTTTGACGGAAACGACCTTGTTTACCTTTGATCATGTCGGCCAAAGATTTAAGCGGACGTTTGTTCGAACCAGTAATTGCACGGCCACGACGACCATTATCCAGCAATGCATCTACAGACTCTTGCAACATACGTTTTTCGTTACGTACGATGATGTCTGGAGCCGCAAGGTCAAGAAGACGTTTCAAACGGTTGTTACGGTTGATCACACGACGGTAAAGATCGTTCAAATCAGAAGTCGCGAAACGACCGCCTTCAAGAGGAACCAACGGACGAAGGTCTGGTGGAAGAACTGGCAATACAGTTAACACCATCCATTCAGGCTTGTTGTTTGACTCTTTGAATGCTTCCATCAACTTCAGACGTTTAGATGCTTTTTTAAGCTTCGTTTCTGAAGTTGTGTTTGGAATTTCTTCACGCAGACGTGAAATTTCAGCTTCAAGATCGATGTCTTTCAACAGGTCCTGAACAGCTTCTGCACCCATTTTCGCGCTGAATTCATCACCGTGTTCTTCTAGCGCCGTGAAGTATTCTTCATCGTTCAGAAGCTGGTATTTCTCAAGCGGAGTCATACCTGGATCAGTTACAACGTAAGATTCGAAATACAATACGCGTTCGATATCACGTAAAGTCATATCTAGAAGCAAACCGATACGGCTTGGTAATGATTTCAGGAACCAGATGTGTGCAACTGGAGAAGCCAATTCGATGTGACCCATACGTTCACGACGAACTTTCGCAGTTGTTACTTCAACGCCACATTTTTCACAAATGACGCCTTTGTATTTCATACGCTTGTATTTACCACACAAGCATTCGTAATCTTTGACTGGACCAAAAATTTTGGCACAGAACAAACCGTCACGTTCAGGTTTGAAGGTACGGTAGTTGATTGTCTCTGGCTTTTTAACTTCACCATGAGACCATGACTTAATCATTTCTGGTGACGCAAGACCAATACGGATGCGATCAAACTCTACTGGAGCATGACCATCAGAATCCGTCTTTTTGCGCATGATATCGAGCAAGTCTTTCAATTTTTTTCTCCGTGTGTTGTGGAGATTTTCACTTCACAACTGGGTCACAAATATTGTTTTTTAACTGAAATTTGGAATCTCCCCTAGCCCCTCTTTAATAAAGAGGGGGAACTTTCCCCCTTTGGAAAAGGGGGTCAGGGGGATTTAATTAGTCACCATTTTTCAGTTCAATGTTGATACCTAAAGAACGGATCTCTTTAGTCAATACGTTGAACGATTCAGGCATGCCCGGATCCATATAATGGTTGCCATCTACAATGTTCTTATAGATGCGGGTACGGCCTTCAACGTCATCCGACTTAACAGTAAGCATTTCTTGAAGCGTATAAGCTGCACCGTATGCTTCCAGTGCCCAGACTTCCATCTCACCGAAACGCTGACCACCGAACTGGGCTTTACCACCCAATGGTTGTTGCGTTACTAGAGAGTAAGAACCTGTAGAACGCGCATGCATCTTGTCATCAACCAAGTGGTTCAGTTTCAGCATGTACATGTAACCTACAGTTACTGGACGGTCAAAACGCTCACCGGTACGACCATCATACAATACAGTTTGACCGGTACGTGAAATGCCACCAAGTTCAAGCAATTCTTTGATTTGCGATTCTTCAGCACCATCGAATACAGGAGTCGCTAAAGGAACACCCTTACGAAGGTTACCTGACAATGCCAAGATTTCATCATCAGTCAGGCTGTCCAGATCTTCTTGCTGACCGCCAACTTTGTTGTAGATCTTGTCCAGGAAGTCACGAAGCTCAAGCACGGTACGTTGCTCTTTCAGCATCTTGTCGATCTTGTCACCCAGACCCTTCGCTGCCATACCCAAGTGAGTTTCCAGAATCTGGCCCACGTTCATACGTGACGGTACGCCTAGCGGGTTAAGCACCACGTCTACAGGTACACCGTTGGCATCGTGCGGCATGTCTTCAACAGGTAGAATGTTTGATACAACACCCTTGTTACCGTGACGACCAGCCATCTTATCACCCGGCTGGATGCGACGTTTAACGGCAAGGTAAACCTTAACCACTTTCAATACGCCAGTAGTCAGTTCATCGCCAGTAGAAAGTTTGCGTTTTTTCTCTGCAAATTTCTCGTCAATCTCTTGGCTCTTCTCTTTCAAGAACACTTGAATTTGAGTTAAGCGCTCAGCGATCGCTTCATCACTTGGCTGGATATCCAGCAAGTCAACCAGCTCTAAACCAGACAATACTTCTTCAGTCAGCTTGTCACCACGTTTAGTGGTACCGCCTCCGTTAGATTCCTGACCTTTCAACAGGCGAACAATACGTTCACGCGCTGCTTCTTCGAAGATTTTGAATTCTTCTTTCAAGTCTTTACGGTAAGCATCCAATTGCGCTTTTTCAATTGCTTGAGCACGTTCGTCTTTTTCAAGACCGTCACGTGTAAACACTTGAACGTCAATTACAGTACCTTTCACGCCTGAAGACACGCGTAAAGAAGAGTCTTTTACGTCAGCCGCTTTTTCACCGAAGATTGCACGAAGCAGTTTTTCTTCCGGCGTTAACTGCGTTTCACCTTTAGGCGTTACTTTACCAACCAGGATGTCACCTGCTGTTACTTCAGCACCGATGTAAACAATACCTGATTCGTCCAGTTTAGACAGTGCAGCTTCGCCAACGTTAGGAATATCGGCAGTAATTTCTTCTGCACCTAACTTGGTATCACGCGCAACACATGACAATTCCTGAATGTGAATCGACGTCAAACGGTCTTCTTGAAGAACGCGTTCCGATAACAAGATCGAGTCTTCGTAGTTGTAACCGTTCCAGGTCATGAACGCTACGCGCATGTTTTGACCCAGTGCCAATTCACCGCCATCAGTTGATGGACCATCAGCAAGAACGTCACCACGACCAACTTGATCACCCAGTTTCACCAGAACTTTCTGGTTGATACAGGTGTTCTGGTTTGAACGTGTGTATTTGATCAGGTTGTAGATATCTACACCCGCTTCACCCGCAACCATTTCATCTTCGTTGACACGAATAACAACACGAGACGCGTCTACAAATTCGATGCGACCACCACGTTTCGCAAGAACACATACACCTGAGTCATGCGCTACGTTTGCTTCCATACCGGTACCAACAAGCGGCTTGTCGGCGATCAACGTAGGAACAGCCTGACGTTGCATGTTTGAACCCATCAATGCACGGTTCGCATCATCGTGTTCAAGGAATGGAATCAATGATGCTGCAACAGATACAACCTGCTGAGCAGATACGTCCATATGCGTCACTTTTTCAGGAGGCATACGTACGAATTCACCTTGGTGACGTACAGAAACGAATTCTTCAGTCAGGTTGCCATCTTTATCTACACCAGAGTCGGCCTGTGCAATCACAGTACCTACTTCTTCAATTGCAGATAAGTATTCAACTTCGTCCGTTACACGGCCTTCAACCACTTTACGGTAAGGTGTTTCTAAGAAACCGAAGTTGTTTGCTTTCGCATATACAGACAATGAGTTGATCAAACCAATGTTTGGACCTTCAGGCGTCTCAATTGGACACACACGACCGTAGTGAGTTTGATGTACGTCACGTACTTCGAAGCCCGCACGTTCACGTGTCAAACCACCAGGACCGAGCGCTGATACACGACGTTTGTGTGTAATTTCAGACAACGGGTTATTTTGGTCCATGAACTGAGACAACTGGCTTGAACCAAAGAATTCTTTGATTGCAGCAGCAACAGGTTTCGCGTTGATCAAATCTTGCGGAGACAGGTTGTCAGTTTCAGCTTGGCTTAAACGTTCTTTTACAGCACGTTCTACACGAACCAGACCAACACGGAACTGATTTTCTGTCATTTCACCAACAGAACGAACACGACGGTTACCTAAATGGTCGATATCGTCGACTTCACCTTTACCGTTACGAATTTCAACCAATGTTTTGAGTACATCAGTAATATCTTCGTTAGACAAGATACCTTCAACTTCACGTGACTTCTGGTCAGTACCCACTTCGTAAGGACGACCCAAACGACGGTTGAACTTCATACGACCGACTGGCGACAAGTCATAACGTTCAGAAGAGAAGAACAGGTTGTTGAACAGGTTCTCGGCAGCTTCTTTTGTTGGTGGCTCGCCTGGACGCATCACTTTATAGATTTCTACCAGTGCTTCTTCACGACCAGTGGTTGTATCGGCACGTAAAGAGTCAGCAATGAATGAACCGCGATCGATGTCATTGGTAAACAATACGTTAAATTGTTTTACGCCGCCTTCAGCCAATTTCACCATGATCTCATGGCTCAATACTGTATTGGCTGCAATCACATCGCCATCACGCAAGGTGATGTCTTCAGCAGTAATACGCTCGTACAGGTACTCATCAGGAACTGAAAGCTTGGTCAAGCCAGCAGCTTCCATTTGACGTACGTGACGCGCATTGATACGTTTACCTTGCTCTACAATCACTTTGCCGTCATTGTCAGCAATGTCGAATTGCGCCATTTCGCCACGAAGACGTTCTGGAACCAGGTCAATCTGGTAGCTACCCATGTCAAGATACACAGGTACTTTTTCATAGAACATGTCCAGGATTTGTTCGTTGCTATAACCCAAGGCACGAAGAACCACAGTCGCAAGCAATTTACGACGACGGTCAATACGAACGTAAACAAGGTCTTTGGCATCGAATTCGAAATCCAGCCATGAACCACGGTAAGGAATGATACGTGCAGAATAAAGAACTTTACCGCTAGAATGTGTTTTGCCTTTATCGTGGTCAAAGAACACACCTGGTGAACGGTGTAATTGAGATACGATTACACGCTCAGTACCATTGATAACAAAAGTACCGTTTTCTGTCATGAGCGGCATTTCACCCATGTACACTTCTTGTTCACGTACGTCTTTAATTGATTTAGTTTCGCGATCTTTCAAGATCAAACGAATTTTTACACGCATTGGTGCTGCATAAGTTGAACCGCGTAAAATACATTCACGCACGTCAAACTCAGGCTTACCAAGACTATACTCAACAAATTCTAAAGCAGCATTGCCAGAATAACTTTCAATAGGAAAAACTGAACGAAATGCGGCTTGGAGACCGATATCTTCGCGGTTTTTTGGTGTTTTGCCATCTTGTAAGAATGTTCGGTACGAGTCGACCTGAATCGCGAGCAAGTACGGAGCATCCATGACGCTAGGCAATTTACCAAAATTCTTACGGATCCGTTTCTTTTCGGTATATGAGTATGCCATCTGGAGTCCTCGGAAAGTAAACTAAGTCCGCCTGCAGAACGGACCTAGAAGGAATTACACAGGCCGATATGGCCACCACTTTTTACAAATGCTGCAATTTTTAGTGGTATTAAAACGCTTAGCAATATTTTCAAATATAAAAAATATTGATAAACGTTTGATATTATTGATTATTATAATAATTGATGCTTTTTTACACCAATCAAACAAAAATCGAGCCGATAATTGTAACGCAAAAAGGCTGATGACCCAAGAGCCATCAGCCAATTTTTGGGGTCAATTTAAAATTAGACCCCGATCGAAATTACTTAACAGTAACTGTAGCACCAGTTTCTTCAAGTTTTTTCTTAAGTTCTTCAGCTTCTTCTTTAGAAACACCTTCTTTAAGAACTGAAGGAGCGCCTTCAACCATGTCTTTAGCTTCTTTCAAGCCAAGACCAGTGATTTCACGAACTGCTTTAATTACAGCTACTTTGTTAGCACCGAAAGAAGTCAACTCAACGTTGAATTCAGTTTGCTCTTCAGCAGCAGCAGCAGCACCAGGAGCAGCAGCAACAGCTACAGCAGCAGCAGATACGTTGAATTTTTCTTCGAAAGCAGAAATAAGTTCAACAAGTTCAAGAACAGTTTTTTCAGCTACTGCGTTTAGGATTTCTTCGTTAGTTAAAGCCATGAGAATAACTCCAAATGGGGATTGAATGGTGTGAAAGTAAATTTAAGCTTATGCAGCTTCTGACTCGTTTTTCTCTTTGAGCGCAGTAATAAGGCGACCCAATTTCGAAATAGGAGCTTGAAGAACGTTTGCAAGCATAGTAAGCGCTTTTTCTTGGTTTGGAAGGTTTGCGATAACGCTAACTTCAGCACCTTGATAAACTTTGCCGTCAAATGCAGCAGCTTTAAGTTCAAATGCTTTGTTCGTTTTAGCAAATTCTTCAAACAAGCGAGCAGCTGCGCCCATGTCGTCTTCAGAAGTTGAGAAAGCTAAGATTGTTGGGCCAACAAGGTTGTCATTCAAGATATTGAATTGAGTATCTTGAAGAGCACGTTTAGCCAAAGTGTTACGCACAATACGTGTGTGAACACCTAGTTTACGAGCTTCAACACGAAGAGCAGTTAATTGCTCAACAGTTAAACCTTGATAGTCAGCAACAACAGCAGCAAATGCAGTAGAAGCAACTTCAGCTACTTCAGCTACGATCTGTTTTTTGCCTTCGATAAGAAGAGCCATTGTAAAACCTCCTAACGGTGATTTATGCACTTACAAAGAAGTACACTCCCAATTCGTAAGGCCATCACTGGACTTACACGCGGAGGATGAACAAATCACACCACCGCGTCTACTCGGACTGGACTTTTAAGAAGTGAGTTCCGGAGAACTCCCCTCGCCCGAGGTCTTTGACGCTGACAAATTTACATTTATCAATTCAAAGTTTGCCTGAGGGGCGATCAGCAAATTGCGCTTCGCGCCTTGCGACGTACACGTCTCATTTGCCGACACGCAAGACAAGAAGCTACGCTTCGAGTGAAGCTTATTTCTTATCTTGCGTAAAAATCAAAGCAGCGCTTTGATTTTTACTCAGGGCTTTAAAATTCTTTTCTAAGTCAAACTTAGTTAGTTACGTTTGCTACATCAATAGTAAGACCAGGACCCATAGTTGAGCTTAAAGTGATCTTTTTGATGTAAACACCTTTAGAAGTAGCAGGTTTTGCTTTCTTAAGGTCAGCTACAAGAGCTTCAACGTTTTGACGAACAGCAGCAGCTTCAAAGCCAACTTGACCGATCGCAGCGTGGATGATACCCGCTTTGTCTACACGGTAACGTGCTTGACCAGCTTTAGCGTTTTTAACCGCGCCAGCTACATCAGGAGTTACTGTACCCACTTTAGGGTTTGGCATTAAGCCACGTGGACCAAGAATCGTACCAAGTTTACCTACAACGCGCATTGCATCTGGAGCAGCAATTACAACATCAAAGTCAAGGTTACCCGCTTGGATGCTTTCAGCAAGGTCATCAAAACCAACGATGTCTGCGCCTTCAGCTTTAGCAGCTTCAGCAGCAGCGCCTTGAGCAAACACAGCAACACGTACAGTTTTACCTGTACCTGCAGGAAGTGTAGTCGCGCCACGAACAACCTGGTCAGATTTACGAGGGTCAACACCCAGGTTTACTGATACATCCAAAGATTCTTTGAATTTAGCAGCAGGAAGGCTAGTTAAAACTTGTACCGCTTCTTCCAAAGTGTAAACTTTGTTTGCTTCTACAGCAGCAGCAATGGCTTTTTGACGTTTAGTTAACTTTGCCATGTCTTATAGCTCCACTTCCAAGCCCATAGAACGCGCAGAACCAGCAATGGTACGTACACGTGCGTCTAAATCAGCACCAGTTAAATCTGGTTCTTTAGTAGTCGCAATTTCTTCTAACTGAGCGCGAGTCAACTTACCAACTTTAGTTTTGTTCGGTACAGCTGAACCCTTTTGAATACCAGCAGCTTTCTTAAGAAGAATAGCAGCAGGTGGAGTTTTCATGATGAATGTGAACGACTTGTCGTTGTACACAGTAATCACTACAGGAATTGGAAGACCTGGTTCAACTTTTTGTGTTGCAGCATTGAATTCTTTACAGAATGCCATGATGTTAACACCACGTTGACCTAGTGCAGGACCAATCGGTGGAGATGGATTCGCTTTACCAGCTGGAACTTGCAGCTTGATATAGCCGTCAATCTTCTTAGCCATTTCAAATTACCTCTGGGTACAAACGCCGCTAGGCTCCCCAACATTATTCACGTAACAAAACTGTTACAACAACAATGCCCGATCCATAACAAATCGGGCGTTTTCAATCCAGCTTAAATCAGTTCGCTTTTTCGACTTGACGAAATTCGAGCTCAACCTGAGTTGGACGATTGAATACATTGATTGTCAACGTTAAACGTGACTTCTCGTAAAGAACTTCTTCCACCACACCTTTAAAGTCTGTGAATGGACCATCAATAACAAGTAATTCTTCGCCTGGCTCAAACATCGTCTTAGGACGAGGCGCTTCACCAGTATTGCGTACACGTGCAAGAATCGCATCAGCTTCTTTTTGCGTAATTGGTGCAGGTTTCTCTGCTGTACCACCAATGAAACCCAATACTTTTGGACACTCTTTAACAATGTGCCAGGTATCATCATTCATTTCCATTTCGACCAATACATAGCCAGGAAAGAATTTACGCTCTGATTTACGCTTCTTGCCATCCTTCATCTCTACCACTTCTTCGGTAGGAACCAGGACTTCACCAAAGCTATCGGCTACAGCGCTACGCTGGATTCGATCATTAAGTGAACGCATCACTTGTTTTTCATAACCTGAATAGGCATGAATAATGTACCAACGTTTCATAGCTCTTTTACCCGATAAAAAACTTCATTAACCAGCCCAAGATGTAATCAAAACACCATAAAACAATGGCAGCGATTACAACAACAGCAAGAACATGCCAGGATGTGGACACTGTTTCCTGCTTAGTCGGCCAAGTCACACGACGCAGCTCAATTCGAGAGTCTTTCAACAAACGAACAAAGCCTTTGCCTTGATGGGTGGCGTATAATAAACCTAAAGCCACTACGATACAAGCCAAAATTACTCCAACGCGCACCCAAACATTGTTGGCAGGTGCCCAATACGCTGGCAAATACTGACCCACCATGGCTGCACCGATTAATAAAATCAATGCGATAACCCATAGAACAATATCTAAAGGGGAACCAGAATTAACAACTTCAGCAGAATTATTTCTTTGTGGAATTGGCGCTTCGCTTAATGCGTCACGCGATTTATCATTCGACATTTTTGTACTCGTCGTAGGCTTCGCGACTTATTATATGACAATTTAACCAGCATCAAGCTTTTTTTTAAAAAAATGGCAGGCCAGGAGGGACTCGAACCCCCAACATTCGGTTTTGGAGACCGACGCTCTACCAATTGAACTACTGACCTACAGTACAAATCGGGAACTTAAGTCCCCGATCTGTAATTTAACTTATGGTTGCTATTATGCAGTTACTTTAGCAACAACACCAGCACCAACTGTACGACCACCTTCACGGATCGCAAAACGTAGACCTGGGTCCATTGCGATTGGGTGGATCAACTCTACTGACATTTCTACGTTGTCACCAGGCATAACCATTTCAACGCCTTCTTTCAACTGGATTGCGCCAGTTACGTCAGTTGTACGGAAATAGAACTGTGGACGGTAACCGTTAAGGAATGGAGTGTGACGACCACCTTCTTCTTTAGAAAGTACGTATACTTCTGCATCGAATTTAGTGTGCGGCTTGATTGTACCTGGCTTAGCCAATACTTGACCACGTTGAACGTCTTCACGTTTAGTACCACGTAGAAGAACACCACAGTTCTCGCCTGCACGACCTTCGTCAAGCAATTTACGGAACATTTCAACGCCAGTTACAGTTGTTTTAACTGTGTCTTTGATACCTACGATTTCAACTTCTTCGCCTACTTTCACGATACCTGATTCAACACGGCCAGTTACTACTGTACCACGACCAGAAATTGAGAATACGTCTTCGATTGGCATCAAGAATGCTTTGTCGATTGCACGTTCTGGTTCTGGGATGTAAGAGTCAAGCGCTTCAACAAGAGCAAGAACTGAAGATTCGCCGTATTGACCAGCATCACCGTTAAGCGCAGCCAAAGCTGAACCACGGATAACAGGAGTGTCATCACCAGGGAAGTCATAAGTAGAAAGAAGTTCACGAACTTCCATTTCAACCAGCTCAAGAAGCTCTTCGTCATCTACAAGGTCACATTTGTTCAGGAACACAAGGATGTAAGGTACACCTACTTGGCGAGACAAAAGGATGTGTTCACGAGTTTGTGGCATAGGACCGTCAGTCGCAGCACATACAAGGATCGCACCGTCCATCTGAGCAGCACCAGTGATCATGTTTTTAACATAATCGGCGTGTCCTGGGCAGTCTACGTGAGCGTAGTGACGAGTTGGAGAATCGTATTCTACGTGTGAAGTATTAATTGTAATACCACGTGCTTTTTCTTCTGGTGCAGAGTCAATTGCTGCGTAATCTTTCGCTTCACCGCCGTAAGTTTTTGCACAGATAGTTGCAATTGCAGCAGTTAAAGTAGTTTTACCATGGTCGACGTGACCAATTGTGCCCACGTTTACGTGTGGCTTATTACGTTCGAACTTAGCCTTAGCCATGTTTATATTCCTCGTTTACGTCGAACACAATTCTGAGTAAAACTCAGCATCGACTTATCGCCTTAAAAACCAAACACCCAATACTTGAAAAGCAGACTAATAAGCCTGCTTTTTAAAATTTTTGCAACAATGTTGCCAAACTGTATCTGGAGCTCTTATCGAGATTTGAACTCGAGACCTCTCCCTTACCAAGGGAGTGCTCTACCACTGAGCTATAAGAGCAAATAAAAACTTCAATGGAGCGGGAGACGAGGGTCGAACTCGCGACATGTAGCTTGGAAGGCTACCGCTCTACCAACTGAGCTACTCCCGCACGATGTTGGTACAAACCACTTATTGAAGTCTTAAAATTGGTGGTGAGAGAAGGATTCGAACCTTCGAAGCTTACGCGACAGAGTTACAGTCTGTTCCCTTTGACCGCTCGGGAATCTCACCATTTTACACTTACTTCAGTGTCGTTCTTTTACCCCACTACTCAAACTTTCTAAGATGGTGCCGGCACACGGATTCGAACTGTGGACCTACTGATTACAAGTCAGTTGCTCTACCAACTGAGCTATGCCGGCGTTTCTTAGTGTTTCGTACGTTTCGTATCGGAACGGTGTGCAGTTTAGCAAAACTTAGAATCCGTGCAAGTGTTTTTTTCAAAAAAACCGTCAAAAACTCATAAAATCAACCCGTTTGATGATAATTCAACCGCTTTGATCACTGCGCGAGCTTTTATCTGGGTTTCATTCCATTCAGATTCAGGGTTTGAGTCATAAACCAGACCTGCGCCAGCCTGAACATAAACCTTATTTTCGCGAATTACACAGGTCCGAATGGCAATCGACATGTCCATTTCACCATGCCAGCCTAAATAACCCACAGCTCCGCCAAAAATTCCGCGTTTGACCGGCTCGACTTCGTCAATAATTTCCATGGCACGGATTTTGGGTGCGCCTGAAAGCGTTCCTGCCGGAAAAGTGGCTTTAAACACATCCAGCGCATCGACATCATCACGGACTTCGCCCTGCACATTCGAAACAATGTGCATGACATGCGAATAACGTTCGATCACCATTTTATCGGTAACCTGCACTTTCCCGATTTTTGACACACGCCCGACATCGTTACGCCCCAGATCAATCAGCATTAAATGCTCGGCAATCTCTTTTTCATCGGACAGTAAATCGTGCTCAAGTGCCAAATCTTCTTCTTTGGTTTTGCCGCGTGGACGTGTACCCGCCAAAGGACGAACGGTCGCAATGCCATTTTCCAGGCGCGATAAAATTTCCGGTGAAGATCCGACAATATGAAATGGCTTTTGATTATCTAAAGTCTGACCTTGCACCAAGAACAGATACGGCGATGGATTCAGATGACGCAGTGCACGATACACCTGTAAAGGCTCACCATCGAAGTCCGAGACCATACGATGCCCCGGCACCACCTGCATCACATCGCCCGCTTTAATATATTCCTTCACCTTGGCAATCGACTCGATAAACTTGTCATGCCCGGTCAAAGACTCAAAGTGTGGTGCCGTATGTTTTTTGGCTTGCAGGCTAATGGGTGTTGCCAGTATTTCTTCCAATTTGTCTAGCTGCGCTTGAGCTTTAGCATAGGCTTCAGGCTCATTGACATCCGCATGCACAATCAGGAACAAGGTATCTTTTAAATTATCAAACACAATCACGGTTTTAGACAGCATCATCCAGATATCTGGCAAGCCTACCGGATCGGCTTCAGGCACATTTTTTAGGCGCGGTTCAATATAGCGTACCGAGTCATAGCCAAAATAGCCCACCAGCCCCCCGGTGAAGCTCGGCAAATCAGGCAAATCTTTTTGGGTCGGCACATGGAACTGCGCCTGAAAATCACGGATATATTGGAATGGATCGCTACATGGCTGAGTATCAACAGAACCATCCACCTGCTGAACGGTTAATACACCGCGATTGCATGAAAAAACAGTGGACTCACCAAGGCCGATAATGGAATAACGCGCCCAGTTTTCTCCACCCTCAACCGATTCAAACAGATAGGCCTGACTGTGGTCTTTCAGACGCGCAAAGACAGATAATGGTGTTTCGGTATCTGCCAAACGCTGACGATAAACCGGGATCAGGTTATAACCCTCAGATTGTAACTGTTCGAATTGAGCTTGAGTTGTCATGAGTATTCTCTATATGTTTTCGATATGGCTGCTTTACGTTTGTTTTCCTGTAGTCTGACTTAGTTTCGCCATCGAAAAACCATAAAATTTCTCATTCCGCTATCCTTAATTTTCACTTATTGCGCGAGTAATTCTGTTAAATCATCAACCACTTGTTGCGGCTGGCAATCATGAATATCTTCACCATGATTATAGCCATAGCTCACCACAATACAATCAACTCCTGCACGTCTTGCCGCTTCCACATCATTGCTGGAATCACCAATCATTAAGGTTTCTGCCGCAGTGACATCATACTCATCAACACAAAACAGCAGCTGCCGAGGATGGGGTTTACGCTCTTCAAAACGGTCTCCGCCAATCACATCCACAAAATAATGGCTCAAGCCCAGCGCCTCAACAATCGCACGTGCCGGCTGTTCGGGTTTGTTGGTGACACAAATCATTTGCTTATTGTTGCTTAAGCCCCAATCCAGAAATGCAACCACCCCTTTAAAAGGCTGGGTATCCACACAGGGGTCTGCATTATAAATATTTAAAAAAGTCGTCAACAATTGCTGATGCTGCGCAGGGTCCACCTTTCCGGTGAGATATTGCAAAGTGCTATGGCAAAAAACAGAGGTTCCCTTACCAATCCAGGTGCGCACCTGCTCCTCAGTCACGCTCGGTAATTGCAAGGCATTCAGGCTCATGTTCATGGCCCGGTATAGATCTGATGCTGAGTCAACTAACGTACCATCCAGGTCAAATAAAATCAGTTCACGGCTTGCAAGTTTTGCTACAGACATCATTTCCCTCTCACGATTTATTTTAGCCCATACCCATACAATGAAGGCATGCGATTGCATGCCTTCATTGTATGTCGCATGCAGGCTTATTTAAAGAATAACCAGGCAATGATTGCCAGGATAATCAATACAACAATGGAGATTAGACCCACGGATGCATTTTTCTGCTCTTCCTTGACCTGCTCTACACGGGATACTGGTGTTTCAACCGCGATGGGTGTTTGCTTCTCGGGAATGGCACTCAGGTCGACACCTTCAGGAATCGGTGCAGGTTTCGGGATGGCAACCCCTTGTGGCATACCATCACGGCTCAGCTGAACATTGGCATCACGCTCGGTCAGTTCCGGCATGCCCTGATCATTCATTTGCTGTGCTGCAGTCTTTGCTGCTGGCTCAACCGGTTCTGCTGCCGCAGTCTCAGAAACTGCCACTGCTTCTGCAGGTTGTGCGCTGGTCGGCACACTTTCTGTTTCAGTTAAAGCAGGCTCAATGTCTTTAGCGGGTGCAAGCACGGAAAATTTCAGGCTTGCGAACTGAACGATATCCCCTTCTTTTAACAGGGTTTCATGCTCAATACGCAAGTCATTGACGAAGGTGCCATTCGATGAATTCAAATCCTGCAGCCATAAGGCCTGGTCTTTAAGCAAGAAAGCCGCATGCTTGCGGGAAATTTCCCCGGCCTGCAACACGATATCTGCGCTCTGATGGCGACCGACCAACATATCACGGTCGATGCTGATTTCCTGTCCCGTTAATTCACCGGTAATTGCTTGTATTTTCCAAGTCATGAAATGCACTTCTCTTTGTGATTTTTCATCATCATATCACGGCAAATATTCAATTCTTTAACCACGCTATTAAGAACCGGAACGAATCGTAGTCGTGGTCACGGTATTTTTGGTTTTTTTAACCTCGGTCACCGGCACACTAACCTTTTGTTTCTGCACGACCGGCTCAATTGCAACCGGTGTGCTAAACGTAGCTGCATTTGGCTGATTCTGGGTTGCGGATGGCAGGGTTTGATAAAGAGGAGCTTTCGGTGCCGATGGCGTGACCGGAATTCGCTGCTGATAAATGTCTTCTACATTTTCCGGCAATTTGGCAAAACTGCCATCCCGATCCATGGCCAACTGCAAGCTGTACAACTGGCTATAACGCTGCTGCGACAAACGGCGCACATCATTCTTATCTCCAACAATGGTTGGGTGGATAAACACCAGCAAATTGCGCTTCTCATTGGATTTGGCATCGGCACGGAATAAACGCCCCAGACCTGGGATTGCCCCCAAACCTGGTACCGACTGACGCGAATGAATCGAGTTATCGGAAATTAAGCCACCCAACACAATGGTCTGCCCATGCTCAGCCAGAATCGAGGTTTTAATGGCACGCTTGCTGGTGACCAGATCCTGCGCCTGACCTTTGTCCTGCACCGCAGAAACTTCCTGCTCGACTTCAAGACGAACCGAACCGCCCTCGCCAATATGCGGCACCACCTTTAAAGTGACACCAACATCCTTACGTTCTACCGTGGTATACGGATTCAACCCTGCGGAAGTCGTGGTTGCGGAACCGGTCACAAACGGAACGTTCTGTCCCACCACAATATAGGCTTCTTCATTGTCCATGGTGACAATGGAAGGTGTGGACAGCAGATTGGACTTGGTCTTGCTTTTTAGGGCCTGAATCAATGCGCCATACAGTTTGCGTGAACCGTTATCACCTTCTTTATAATCTCCAAGCAGCAATGAAGTACCGGTGCCCAATTTGGCCGCAGCACCTGCCGCCCCTCCGGCTACATAGCCGGCGGCAAGATCGGCAATACTCGCACCGACATTGCTAAAGTTGATTAAGCCAATGCCACTATTCAGATCACCCAAAGCCCACTGCACACCCAGCTGATCGGCATCATTGCCTTCCACTTCAATAATTGCGGCTTCGATGAGTACCTGTTGACGGCGGATATCCAGCTGCTGAATAGCCGATTCAATCTCACGCATCAGTTGCGGATCGGCTTTCACTACCAATGAATTTTGGCTGTCATCGGCAATGATACTGACGCCATTAGCATTAAAACTGGTAATGCTATTTTGACTGTTACTGTTTGATCCACCGCCCAAATTAATTGCCGGAGTCGAAATACTGGAAGAACTGCCACTGGACGAAGAACTGCTTGAATTATTAGCCAGGTTGTTCATCCCACTATTGTTTGAGGATGAACGACTGGAATTGGATGAACCAGATACCGACTGGCCTGACACCAGACCCTGCAATATTTCCGCCAGATTTTTGGCACTGGCATATTTCAAGCGGAACACTTTTAAACCGCCCAACCGATCAGCGGCTGGCACATCCAGCATTTCAATCATCTGGCGGATGCGTTTGCGCGTTGCAGTATCACCTTTCAGTACAATCCGGTTGGTGCGAGTATCTGCAATGATACGGATACGGGAGCCCTTTAAGTCCCGGGCTGCACCGGTAGAGCTCATGGATTCCAGCAAACCCAGCATTTCTTCAGCCTGACTGGATTGCAGGCTCACCGCTTCGATATCATTTTGCCCGGTACCATCCAGATTACGGATAATGGTTTCCAGCTGATAGATATTGCTGGCACGGTCTGACACAATCAGCGCATTGGTTCCAGCCACTGCCGATAAATGGGCAAATTGCGGCATCAATGGACGGATGGCTGGAATCAGGTCATTCGGATTGGTATTCTCCAGCCAGATCACCCGCGTCACAATCTGATCACCGGTCGCACGGTGTTTGCTGTCAAAAGGCACACCGGAGCTTTTGACATTGCTATCCGGAACCAGCTTGATGGTATTGCCTGAAGGAATGGCAACCACGCCATTCACGTTCAACACCCCCAGAAATAAATCGTAGACTTCGGCTTTATTTAAAGGCTTATTGGAAATGACCGTGACATTGCCGCGCACACGCGGATCAACAGCAAAATTTTTCCCCGTAATATCGGCCACTTCATTAATAAATGCAGTTAAATCAGCATCTCGTAAGTTGATTTTCCATGTTTGTGCTTGAGTAGAGGTACTCACCATAGCAATCAGGGGTGCAGCCGCGAATAAAGCCCAAACTGGACGATGATGATTAAATAAAGCCATAAAGTTCCGTGCTTCCTAATCCTGTAAGGTGACGATGCATCACTTAAAAATTTTGTTGAATGGTCATCACTTGATCACCACGCTTTATTTCTATTTTGACCTGACCTTCACGTCGAGCCTGTTCCAGCAACTGGGCATCACTTTGCCCCTGCCCGACAGCCTGTCCATTTAAAGACATGATCCGGTCACCAGGTTGTAGCCCCAGCTTACTGCGCAATGCTGCCGGTGTTCTTGCCGTAACTTCATAGCCCCCACTCGCTGCATTGACCCCCATATCTTTTAAATACTGATCGCGGTCTTCCTGTATTTTCTGTACTGCCTGCCCTAAAGCATTTTGTTCCTGGCTGGGCATAGGCGGTGTGGTCTGATTATTCATCGGCAAGCTGTTTGTTGCTACCGGTGGAATAATGCTTTGATCCAGACCATTTTCCATGCCTTTAAATTGGAGTTCTCGGGTAGCCCCATTACTTTGACGCAACACCACCCGGTCCCAATACACTTCAGCCAACTGATAAGAGGTCGGGGCAATATTTTCGCCGACCCGATAGCGATCTGACTGATCATTGACTTTAATCACTGCCGAGGAAAATTGATTTGGATAACCGACCACCACACCTTGCAAAATCAAATTGGCAGTATCTTCTGCCGCAGCTGTTCTGCCTGCTTCCTGAAACAGGGCAAATGAAGAAATATTGGGCACCTGCGGCTGCTGTGAACCCAATTCAACACGGTCCAGCTGCATGACCTGAGGCGGCGCCACCAGCAGCCAGAAAATGTTTGCCAACTTCCAGCATAAATATAAAATCAGCAGAACCAAGAATAAAGGTGCAATCCGGTCCGCCTGTTTCCAGTTGAATTGTTGAATTTTTTTTAGCCACTGATTCATTAGAGGCCACCTTTAAACAAAGGTTGGCGCGAACTCACCACATAGGTATCCAAACCAGCTTTTCCATTATAAGAAGCAATATTCAGCAGCAGACGCTGAGTCAATTGCACATCAAGCATCAAGTTTTGATCCAGCTCCAATGCCATCAGCTTTTGATCACGCTGATCCCGGATATCAAAGAGCAGCTTATTATTTTCATCCGACAATTTTCCTTTCAAGGAAGGAATATTCATTTGATCCTGACGCTGGGCATAGTGATAAACTAGCTCACCCCCCATCCATTGCAACTGACCGTCAGCCCGAGCAAAACCCTGTTCTTTTTTAAAATTAAAATGAATATCCTGCAATTGAATGGCATTGGCCGGCCACTGCCATTCCACCAGATGTTTCAGCGTTTCCGGTGCAACCTGACCATTCAAGTCATGAACCATGATTTTTTTGCCAAAACCATAGCCAACAACAGCATCCAGTTGGGTATTCCCACTATGTACCTCTATGTTTGCCCCTAAACGCAGCAAAAAAATATCCAGAGGACGTGTTTTCCAACTTAACGATCCGGTTAAATTCCCCGTCTGCCAATCAGCCTGCCCTTGCCAAATATTACCGCTTACATTTTGCAAGACCTGGTTGTTTTTATAAAATTTTGAAATGAGCCAAGCCGCTGGAATTTGGAGTAATACGAACATGAAAAAGACACTGATGGAGAAAATCCACCACGTGATATATTTGGGTTTGTTTATCATCCCATCACGACCCACATAATCAATTATTCTTCCCTTAACACTAATATTATATTTCTATCCCCATTATGCACACTTTTTCCTCAACGCCAATTCCAAGTGATAAAAATAGATATAAAAAAAACCACGCTTAAAAGCCTGGTTTTTTTAATTTAATCCAGTTGGATGACTATCTGATGAATATTTCCATCAGATGAGAAAATCTTCCAGCTTTGCACCACTTTCAAGTTCTGCAACCAGCCAGCGAGGTTGTTTGCCACGTCCTGTCCAGGTATCCGCTGAATTCTTTTTGCTGCGATAACGCGGCTCTACAGATTTGCGTGTACTTTTCTTACGTTTGCTTGCACCAAACTCTAAAATCTGTTCAATGCTTAAACCTACATTATCGGCAATATCTAAAATTTGCTGATAAGCATCTTCAACCGCCTGATCTTTTTTAGAAGCAATTAATGCTTCCGCTTCAACTTGTAAACGCTTTAACTCTTCAACAGATAAATTACTAATATCCGGCATCATATTAACTCCACAATAAATTTTATATTTTTTTATTTAAAACCAACTCATAATATTTTTATTATTTAAAACATTCAATACAATTTTTTAAATAACAACAATCTTTAAAACAGATTTCACATTTTTTACAGTTTACAGGTCATTCGCTTTAAATGTTTTCAAATCAAATGATTCACACTTAATTCAATTTCTATGATTTTATGACGAATGATTTCAGGTATTTCCGCTTTAAGCATACTCTGCTTATTTACACAGACAATCACCGCCTCTGCTACGGCAACAGTTTTTTGTTGTGACTCACTCCATAATAAATAGCTCATCCGGAATGCACTATTACGAATTTCTTCAACACGCACCCCAATTTTAAGCCGGTCTGGATAAAATAGCGGACTGATATATTTGCACTGGTTGGTTGCCACCACCGTATAAACATCCTGTTCAAAAATACTCAAGGCATCCATATAAAAAATGCGGGCACTTTCGATATAACGGTAATACATCACGTTATTTACATGCCCAAAGGCATCCATATCCCCCCAGGCAACAGACTGATCATAAATCACCGGATAATCGGACAGGGTGAGCATATTTCTTACCTTTATATTTTTATTTCAACAAAATTTGCATTATTTTCAAAAATTAAATTTAACTGTTTAATCAAGTCATCCTGACCGTTTAAAGTAGATTTAATTCTTAAATAATTCATCATCACGTTATCTGGGTATAACTCAAGTAATTGATCAGCTTCAGCTGTTCTTGCCGTAGCGGTATAGACATGCCATTTGGCAAAGGCAAATACCGGTAAAGAAGGATATTTACTTTCCCAATAGTCAATCCGTTGCTCAACCATTAAATAATCCGGGCTCTGCTTTAATAATTGCTGCTGGAACCATAAATAAAAAACGTCTTGATTAAACTGTTGATCCAGTAAATGCAATACCAAGGCTTCATGCTGCTGGCTCATTTCCGGCATACGTGATAACAGCTTTAACCATAACACTTTAATTTCATAATCACGGCTATAAATCTGGTCTTGCAAGTCTAAATAGCGCTGTTGCAAATTTTGCAAGCTTTCGATACTGGCCTGATCAAAATTTACCAATAACTGCTGTAACCATTCCCGTTTTTTTTCTGTGCCCAGATGTCCATATTTAGTCGAGCGTAAATACATCCAGGGAAACTGAATGGCAAACTTTTCCCATAAACTGGTTAATCTTAAATCATAGGCACTTTTTACCTCATTTAACCAAGGTGAAAGCTCATGTTGATTTAAGAATTCAAGATGGGTTAATGCTTGCTCGGCATCATTTTGCGACAGGTAAATTTCTATGCGCTGTATTTCCGCCAATTCAAATGCCATGGCATTACTTTGGTTTAAAATAGCCAGTGCTTGCGGATATTGCTGCTGCATCCAATACAGACGTGAACCAATAATCCCCTTTAATAAACCCGATTGAGAAAATACGTTTTGAATAAATTGATGCTGATCTTGTGCAGCTTCCAATAACCAAATTACGGCCAACTGTTCATAAGGGTGCAAGTTTTTAAAATTAAAAACAGTTTCCAGCTTGCGTTGTTCCCGGGTTAAATAACGTTTAATCAGCAGCCATACTAACTGGATTAACAGGCTTAAACTCGCCAGAATAAAAAACATGATCCAGATATTGGTTTGAATTTGCCATTCACGCCAATATAAATACACATAACCTGCGCCATAACCGTAACTTAAAATACTTAAACCTGCGATAATAAGTAGGCTGATAAAAGCATAGGCCAGTAAAATCTGCTTCATGAATTCATCACCCCAATAATGCACGCGTATTTAAACTAGGCGTAGGCACAACCGTAAATCCTTTGATCTTCTGGATATTCTGAATCAGCTGTCGCGATTTCTCATCCGGGATTTGATTTAATAGTTGAATAATTTCAGTCAGTGATTTTTGATACTCTAAATATTGCCCCTGTTTTAAGGCTTGTTGAGCAATCAGCAATCGGAGCTGTGCCTCTTTTAAAATTAACGGACGCTGCATGAGCGCCGTAGCAGGTTGTTTTGCAGGTTCAATCAGCAGCCAACGTTGCCAGAACGGTTTATCCGGTGCCTGACTCACGCTTAATTGAGGGGCTTGTAATTCCTGGGCCAAGGCAGCATCCAGTTGCTGGATCAGCCTATCCACCTTGACTTGCTGAGCCATTCGCTCACCGACAAAATGCTGAATAACCTGATGATCTTTGGCAATGACCTGATGCAAACTTTGCTTCAATGGTGCCGCCAGGGCATATTGCTCAAGATTTTGATCTAAACGGGTTAATTTATCCAGGGCAGCAGTAAACTGTTGTTGCTGCAACATAAATTCAATCAATTCAAGTTGCTGTTTAATCACGACCACAGGATCAATACTTGTCGCCTGAATGCTTTTTAAATCCTCTGCAGCCTGTGAATTGGCCGGTGCCGATTCTCCTGTCAGCATGACTTTGCGCTGTAAAGCAACAAATTGATCATTTAAATTTGCATTATTCTGTTCAATCCGGTGCAGACTGGTATTTAATTCTGTTTGTTGTGCAGCAAGATTAAATAAGTCATAACTCAATTTAACAATCCAGAGCAGACTTAAAATAAATAATAAAATGAGTGTTTTCTTCATGTGTTCCCTTGCACAACAACAAGCTTCTGCAGAATTGAATCTGTTTTTAAATCAGTGAGTCGCGTGATATTAAAACATGTTGCCTGATTTTTTTTATAATTCGAAACAACTTGATACAAGCGCTCCCCCAAAACCAGATAATGTCCTTTTGCAATAAGGTGCTTCTGATGTCGCATGAGCTGAATCCAGTTTAGCCAACCCGCTTCACTACTCACCACCATAGCATACTGTTTTTGTTTTTCTAATAAAGAGAATATGTTAGCTAAATCTTGCTGAGTAAATACAGGACAACGGCGCTCATATAAAACAAAATTTAGAATTTGCATGCCTTGCTGTTTTAACTGGTCCATCATAAACATCCGTCCCCCTTCACCACGCCAGAAAGCCAGACACTGGCGTGAATCAAGCGTTTGTAAAACTGGAAGCTGTAACATTCCTTCCGATGTTTCAACTTTGGGGACTTCGGCAGAAATACCATATTGCGCCAAAGCCTGAGCAGTGCGATCCCCGACCGCAATCCACTGAATATGCTGAAGTTGATCCAGGGTAATACCCGACTGTTTTAAATACGCCATACCAATTTGCACGGCCGTGGGACTGACCACCACAATTACCTGCGCATCCGGCAATTGCCGGTAAAGTGCAGATAAATCTTCTGACCAGGCTTGTGGCAGCAACTCCAGCAAAGGTAAATCCACCACATCAATGTGAGCCAGGCGTAATGCATGGCTCAACTCTTCTGCACGGTCTTGCGGACGTGTATTGATAAACAGCATATTAATAGAGGGCTTTCAGCAAATCACCCGCGCCCTGGGCTAACAGTTCTTGAGCCAAAGCCACTCCAATTTGCTCAGCCTGGGCGGTCTCACCAACTTGTTCGGCTTTGAGTAAAGTTTTGCCATCGACACTTCCCACACGCCCCTGGATATGGATTTGACCCTGTTCAAGGATGGCATAACCTGCAATTGGCACCTGACAGCCCCCTTCCAGATAGGCATTGAAGGCACGTTCTGTCCGTACGCACACATCGGTTTCGCTATGTAGCAGCGGCAAAATCAGCTCCAGCACTGCCTGATCTTCCGCACGGCATTCCAAACCCAGTGCACCTTGCCCAACTGCAGGCAAACTCACTTCCGCTGGCAAGGTATGGCGAATCCGTTCTGCCAGACCTAAACGCTTTAAACCGGCACTGGCCAGAATGATGGCATCATACAGGCCTGCATCCAGTTTGGATAAACGCGTACCCACGTTGCCACGCAGATCAATAATCTCCAAATCAGGACGGGCTTTTAAAATCTGGCTTTTACGGCGCAAACTGGATGTACCCACCTTGGCGCCTTGTGGCAAGTCATCAAAACTTGCATAAGTATTCGACACAAAGGCATCCAGCGGATCTTCGCGCTCACAAATCACGGCGAGGGACAAACCGGCAGGTAACTTCATCGGCACATCTTTCATTGAATGCACCGCCAGGTCTGCACGGCCATCCAGCAGAGCTGCTTCTAATTCTTTAACAAACAGCCCTTTTCCACCAATCTTGGCTAAAGGCGTATCCAGAATTTTGTCGCCCTGGGTGACGAAGGTCACTAACTCAACTTTTAGATCTGCATGCAATGCCTCCAAACGGGCACGAATATGTTCCGCCTGCCATAAAGCAAGCGGGCTTTGTCGAGTTGCAATCTTCAAAATTTTCATAAATCCAGGAAACAGTCTATAAGTGCATTAGTGTAAACTTAACGCGCTGACTGGAAAATGCAAGTAAATTTGCACTGCCGGTGTGACCTAAATTCATGAAAACAGATTTACATCTTTTGGATGCGTTCTCTTAAATTGGGCAGATGACGTCGGCTGACCGCCAGGCGCTCTTCCAGTTCACGGCAGCGCACCTGATACTGTCCCGAACTGATCACTTCAAGACCATCCAGAAAATGTACGGAAACCAAGGCATTGCGATGAATTCGAATGAACTGGTCACCAAATTCGTTTTCCAGATCTTTTAAAGTTTCATCGATCAGTACACTGCCATTTTTATGCCGTACCGTAACATATTTTTGATCTGCCAAAAAATAATAAATATTTTCTACAGGAACCAGCTCTACGCCACGATAGGTTTTTGCCACAATCTGGTGGCGTTTTATATTGAGTTCGTCCATATCTTCTTTTTGTTTTAAGTTGCTCATTTGTGCTTGAGTCAGTTTTGTTAAATGATCTAATACCTGTTGCAATTCCTGCTGCATCACCGGTTTTAGCAAATAGCCTTCCGCATGCGACTTAAATGCCTCCAAAGCATGTTCATCATAAGCAGTACAGAAAACAATGGCGGGCATAGGATCAAGCTGGCACAAATATTCAGCGCAGCTCAAGCCATCCATTTCAGGCATCTGAATGTCCAGAAGCACCACATCTGGCTCATAGAATTGGGTCATTTCAATTGCTTGCTGTCCATAACTTGCAGTGGCAACCACCTGATGTCCCAGTTGCGTAACTAAACGTGACAAACGCTCCACAGCGAGAGGTTCATCATCGCAAATCAGGATGTCCATTTCTCCTCCTTCACAGTTACCATGATTTTTTTTATAGGTTAACTATGATCTTTTATTTATATCGATATTGCACAACTGTGGTAAACATTCCCTTCCCCGCGTATGTCTGAAAAGTTGCAGAGCGACCATAATATGCCTCAAGTCGCTGCTTTACATTTTCAACTGCAATACCATGTCCCTGCCGTAAATTTATTTTATCCTGTGTATAAGGGTTAGTAATGACTATATTGACTTGATTTTGCAATATTTCAATCAATATGCTTATCGTACTCTTTGTTAGAAATTTTTCAACTCCATGAAAAATACTATTTTCCACTAAAGGTTGTAAAGTTAATAACGGAATTTGTATCTGAGAAAATAGAACTTCATCGTCATATTTCCATTCCACCTGCAAGCGGTTCCCCAAGCGAATCTGCTCAATGGCCAGATAACGCTGACACAGCTCAATCTCGTCTTTTAAGCGGACCAGTTTAAGTTCCTTAAAACTTGCACGAAATAGTTGGGATAAATTCAGTAACATTTGTTCAGCTTTATCTGGATCAATGGTTATCAAACTAATCACGGTATTTAGGCTATTAAATAAAAAATGTGGATGAATCCGGGCTTGCATGGCCTGAATACGTGCATTCAATTCACTGTTTTGCTGACGTGCCCATTGTTCTCGCATATACAGATAGCGAAAACAAAATGCACCAATCAGTACCCCATAACTCAGATGCAACACCACGCCATCCAGTAAAACCGCTGCGGTGATATGAGCGAATTGAAAATTTTGTCCAAAGAAAATAAAACCATTCAGCACCACCGTGGTCACGAGCACGATCATCTGCAGCAAAAGAAAGCCGACAACCAGGGTCTGGCCAAAACTGAAGTGCTGGATTTTGCTCTGCAAACGCTCGGTCAACGCCACAAAAGCCAGTAAAACCCAGTCAATGAACAACATATATTGCAATACACGGCTCAGGCTTAATGCCGTCCAGGATTGTGCCTCTGCCAGTGCCAGGATGACGGCCAAAATATTGCTGGCAATAAATAATTCAATTAGATGTTGCCAATGCCCTATTTTCGTAAAAAAATAGGCGTCATTGTTTTTCCGATCATCTGTATACGTCGAAGTTGGATCGACTTGTTTTTCGGCAAGTGATTCTGAATTTGCTATACTCTTGTTCAAATTACTGCTTTTTATTTTATTGAGCCGATATGACCACATCTTCTAATTCCTCAAATCCGTCACAAGCCCAAACTTCGGGTATGTGGGGCGGTCGTTTCTCTGAAGCTACTGACGCATTTGTTGCTGAATTTACAGCATCTGTTCAATTTGACCAACGCTTTTATAAACAAGATATTGCAGGTTCTATTGCGCATGCAACCATGCTTGCCAAAGTCGGTGTTTTAACTGAACAAGAACGTAATGACATCATTAACGGTTTAAACACCATTAAAGCTGAAATTGAAGCAGGTGATTTCGAATGGCGCATTGACCTAGAAGATGTGCACATGAATATCGAGTCGCGCTTGACCAGTCGTATTGGCATTACCGGTAAAAAATTACATACCGGCCGTAGCCGTAACGACCAGGTGGCGACAGACATCCGTTTATATGTACGTGATGAAATTGATGCCATTTTAGCGTTATTGCAAAAATTACAAAAAGGTATTTTGGGTCTGGCGGCGAAAAATACCAATACCATTATGCCGGGCTTCACCCATCTGCAAACTGCCCAGCCGGTAACTTTTGGTCACCACTTGATGGCCTGGTTTGAAATGCTGGTACGTGACTCTGAGCGTTTGATCGACTGCCGTAAACGTGTGAACCGCCTGCCGTTAGGTTCTGCTGCACTCGCAGGTACCACCTATCCGATCGAGCGTGAATACACCGCACAGCTTTTAGGTTTTGAAGCCGTGTGTGAGAACTCGCTGGATGCTGTGTCTGACCGTGACTTTGGCATTGAATTTAACGCTGCTGCCTCTTTAATTATGATGCACCTGTCGCGTATGTCTGAAGAAATGATCCTGTGGACCTCTGCGCAGTTCAAATTTGTCAACATTCCAGACCGTTTCTGTACCGGTTCTTCAATCATGCCGCAAAAGAAAAACCCGGATGTGCCTGAGTTGATCCGTGGTAAGACTGGCCGCGTATACGGTGACCTGATGAGCCTGTTGACCCTGATGAAAGGTCAACCATTGGCATATAACAAAGACAACCAGGAAGACAAAGAGCCATTATTTGATGCGATTGATACCGTTCGCGGTTCACTCATGGCCTTTGCCGACATGATTCCTGCGTTGGTACCAAACATCGAAATCATGCGTGAAGCTGCATTACGTGGTTTCTCGACTGCAACTGACCTTGCCGATTACCTGGTGAAAAATGGCGTGGCTTTCCGTGATGCGCATGAAATTGTCGGTAAAGCGGTTGCACTTGGCGTTCAGGAAGGCAAGGATCTGTCTGAATTGACACTTGAGCAGCTGCAACAGTTCTCTGACCTGATTCAAACGGACGTGTTTGAAAAGGCATTGACGCTTGAAGCCTCTGTAAATGCGCGTAATCACATTGGTGGGACTGCTCCTGCACAGGTTGAAGCAGCGATTGCCCGTGCCTACGCTCGTTTAGAAAAACTCTACGCTTAAGGAAAACGGATATGTCTCGACAAGTTTTTTGCCGTAAGTATCAAACAGAAATGGAAGGTTTAGACTTTGCTCCCTTCCCGGGTGCAAAAGGTCAGGAGCTGTTTGACACTGTATCTAAACAGGCCTGGCAAGAATGGCTCAAGCATCAAACGACGCTCATTAACGAGAAACGCCTAAACGTGTTTGAACCAGATGCAAAGAAATTTCTTGAAGAACAACGTGAAAAATTCTTCAATAATGATGAGTCACTGGAAAAAGCTGAAGGCCTAAAGCCTGAGGCGTGATAAAGCGGAGCGCTGCTCCGCCACGCCGCAAGACGAGAAGCTATGCTTCGAGTTGAAATTCAAAGCGCTGCTTTGAAAATTATGCAAGACAAGCGAAGCGCGTAGTTGCAAATATCACAAAGGGAATCCATACAAGGATTCCCTTTTTTAGTTTAAGAATGCTGCTCCGCCACGCCGCAAGGCAAGAGCTTTGCTCGCGCAGGCTTTAATCTAAAAAGAATCCCCTTTATTGGGGATTTCTTTTTTAAGCTGCTTTGAAAATTATGCAAGACAAGCGAAGCGCGTAGTTTTAAATGTCATGAAGGAGTCTAAAAAGGCTCCTTTTTATTTATTACGTACTGCTCCACCCAAACACAAGGCGAAGACCGTGCCTAAGCTCAAATAATAAGCGGAGCATTGCTTTGAAATTTACGCAAGACGAGAAACTATGCTTTAGATGGCAAAAATAGGGCGTTGCACTTCCAATGCTAATCTAAGCTTTCCTAAAAAACCCGAATACGACTTTAATTTTCTATTTTATTTTTAATTTTAAAAATTCTACTTATCTCCTAAATCTTTTAAACATTTAGAAATAACTGTAATTTAAAACTACATTTCTCAATAAAACTATACATTACAATACAATAACACACATGATTTGACTGTTGTCCTCCCCTATACTTGGTCTCAAGTAGATGGTTATCCATCTTATAACAATAATAAATATCCCCGATTTCAATCCTAGGTTTCCCCCAAAATCTAGGATTTTTTTTGTCCGTTATTTTTAATCCTTCTCTTTCACGAAAACCTCATAGAAATAAAAAACGCCCTGCTTTCAGGACGTTTTTTGAATTTTTTAAAGCTGAGCTTAAGGCTGTTTTAAATAAGGCCATGCCGCTTTTAAATAAATAAACATCGACCATAAAGTCAGAATGACCGCAGTGTAAAGCAATGCATAAGCCAACATTTCAAGCGGTTGCCAGTTCAGTAAAAACACTGAAATCGCAATCATCTGAAAAGCGGTTTTATATTTGCCCACTGTCGATACCGCCACACTGGTACGTGCACCCAGCTCTGCCATCCACTCGCGTAAGGCAGAAACCGTAATTTCACGGGAAATAATGACAATGGCTGCAAACGCCATAGAAATGGTGGGTTGCCATTGCACCAGAACAATCAATGCAGCCGCAACCATCAGCTTATCCGCTACAGGGTCCAAAAAACGGCCAAATGCAGAAGTTTGATTGAGTGAGCGGGCCAAATAGCCATCGAACCAGTCGGTGACAGCAGCAATGACAAAAATGGCTGTTAAAATAACGTGACGAGTCATATTTGTATCATGACCCGAAACACCCACTGCAGGGGGCCAATAGGCCACCAGCAAGAAAACCGGTATTAATGCAATACGCGCCAAAGTCAAGATATTTGGAATATTCAGGATGCGACCTGTAGTCATAGACACCGCCAATTTTTCCCCTTTATGTACAATGAAAAACCACACATATTTTGAGGATTGATTCATCGTTAGTGAGAGTCACTTTATACGAATTGCTATAAAGTGTCACTAGGCAAACACGGTAACTGTCTGTCTGGAAATCGCAATCAGTCTGTTTGCTGCATCCCAAAGATGCGCATACTCGGTCGAATAACCTTCAGCAGCATAATCGGTAAATACTTTATATTTAAACCAATCATGCAGCTGATTTTTTAAAGGGTGCACATAGGTCACATGCCAGGTCAGCGAACTGGCCGGTGCGAATGTTTTAAACATCGGCAAAACGCCAGGAGGCCACATATCGAAGGCCACCATCAAGTCGGCGATGCTCATTTCCCGATTGTCATGCCGATCCGGATTAAAACGCATCCAGCCACTAAAATCAGGTTTCACACTGCCAGTGCATGGATACTGTCCATCTACCCAGACCAGATCCATCTGTCCAAAACATTCCGGTGCTAAAGGATGATGCTGTGCAATAGTTAATTGTTCAGGCATTGGAAACTCAGGTGCAAGTCGCTCCTGCTGCACTGAAATCGCAGACTGGCGATGCATCCCAAAACTGGCAATCAAAATACTTTGTACGGCATCGTCCTGCCAGAGCCGCACTTCAACCGTGGTCACGGATTTGCCTTGACGCAAGATTTCAGCACTCAACCGGACTGGTGCCATTTGCACTGGACCGACAAAAGTCACACTGGTACTTAATAGCTGTTTTTCCGCATCGGCAACCGCGAGCAAGGCTTTTTGCATCATCATCCCGGCCACCAGTCCGCCATAAATGGTACGCCCCTGTAGCCAGCCTGGTGGAATATTAACCCATTCATCCTGTTCTATTGCTGTGAATAATTGGCGCAGTGACATCCTTCGTCCTTTGGAGTTTTTTATTGGCTCTATCTTTCACTTATTTTCAACTGTTGTGAATGATCAATGACTGCCGCGTCAGTGAGCACTTTGGCCAATCGGTTTGCATCTATTCATGCAGCACCTTATAGATGGTTCGGGCCATCACATCGCCCAAACCGGGCACCAGCTTCAAGTCATTTTCCGAGGCTTTCAGTACACCCTGAATGCCGCCAAAATGGGTCAACAGATCACGGCGACGTTTCGGTCCCAGTCCTGGAATCACTTCCAGTACCGACGAGCCACGTTTCTTGTCACGTTTGGCACGATGTTTGGTAATGGCAAAACGGTGTGCTTCATCGCGTACCTGTTGAATCAGATGCAGGGCTTTATGGTCTTCTGGCAACTGGATTTTGCTGCCATCAGTAAAATGCAAGGTTTCCAGACCGGGTTTACGCCCTTCGCCTTTGGATACCCCGACCATAAAAGCATCCAGCCCCAGCTCCTGCATCACTTCCATTGCCATATGTAATTGACCTTTACCGCCGTCAATCAACAGTAAATCCGGCAGCATGGCTTTTTTATAACGGCGGGTC
>NZ_SJOC01000030.1:0-14124 GCF_004331195.1 Acinetobacter sp. ANC 4216
AAAAGAGCTTGCTGAAACTTTGGGAATAAAACAGCCATCGCTTTCAGCAATAGAAAATCGTGGCAATGATCTTAAGATTTCAACCATGAAAAAGTATGTTGAGGCAATGGGCGGGAAGCTCCGTATTGATGTAGAGCTTCCAACAGGAAAACATATAGGATTCAATGTTTAACAATAAAAATGGGAGCTAAAGGCTCCCATTTTTAGATTCGTATAACGGCCATTATGTTAAATAAGAAAATTAGTAATTTATTTCTTATATTATTTATAGGCAGTATTATTAACCCACAATCCTAGCTTCGTAATAAAGCAAGTATAATCATCCTCAACGTCAAAGCTGTAAGTTTTTAATCGGAATGTCTCTGAGAGAACGTGAACACTTTCACCATTAACACATATTGGACTAGGTACATTATCATCACCTATACATGCGATAGGTCCTTCTAAGCCATATTCGATAAAAGTAAAATATTCAACATTATCAATATCAAAACCTTTTTTATCCGCATTAAATATATTGCTAGGATGGTAACTTCCAGCCACATTTTCCATACTTGTTTTTCGTAATGGATTCACCATAAAAACAAGACCAATGATTTCTTGATCAGATGTTTCTATAGCTTGACCGTTCTTCAACTCATCCAAGCGCGTCCATCCAATATTCTTAACCCAGAATGTCTGATTAGACCTCAGCATATGACTGACCATTTTTCCTTTGCGAGAAAGTTGCAATAATTTGCTTTTATTTAATTTTGATAAATCTGTATTTGCTTTAATTTGGAAATAGGTTAGCTCCCAAATCTCACTATTCTCACAAGTAGATATTCTTATAACAGGTTTATAGCATAACTCTCCGTCACCATTTTTCGGCTTTGACAGTACTAAATCTCCGACTTTAATGTTCTGAATGGCGATTAAACCTTTGTCTGTATTTATACGTGTTCCAGCAGGAAAACCAGCTCCTGAATTAAGATATGAGTCCATAAGTCTCTCTTATATTTTTAATTTGATGATTAGTGAGCTTTCCTAAAATTAACATAATACACGTTATACGAAATTAATGGATGTTCGTATAGATTACTTGCATATTGTATTCGATCGAATACAATATAGTGAGAAGATAAGGAAGCCTCATGATTGAAATTAAACGTCTACCTGAGTTTGATGAATGGTTAGATGGCATTAAAGACAATATGACCCGAATTCGCTTAAATCGTAGATTAGATAAGGTTCAACGTGGAAATTGGGGAGACATTAAACCTCTCCAAGATGGTGTTTGGGAAATGAGGGAGTTCTTTGGATCAGGCTGGCGGATGTATTACATCCAACATGGGGACGTTGTGATTGTGATGCTTGGTGGAGGAGATAAATCTACACAGCAAGACGATATCAAGCGAGCAGTCAAATTATCGAAAACATTGGAGGATTAAAATGGTTAAAGTCGCTGATTTACCAAGTTTTGATATGGCTGAGTCACTCAAAACTGAAGAAGACATTGTGATGTATCTCAATATGGTTCTTGAAGAGAATGATCCAGCTGAATTAGCGCATGCACTTGGCGTAATTGCCAAAGCTCGTGGCATGACTCAAATAGCTAAAGAGGCAGGAATTGGACGTGAAGCGCTTTATAAAGCACTTCGTCAGGACTCTGCACCACGTTTTGATACAATTAATCGTGTAGTGAATGCTTTAGGTTTAAAGCTCACAGTACAGCATGCCTAAAACTTTAAAAAATATAGTAAAAATGGGAGCTAAAGGCTCCCATTTTTAGATTCGCATAAGGTGTATTATGTTAATTTTAGAAAAATTTAATAAATGCATATATTTATATTAGTATTAAATTTCTATATCTTTCAATTTTTCCCTTATGAATAAAATATTTTTATTAACTTCCATCCTCATTTTTACAGGATGTTCAAGCATTGATGTATCTAAGAAGTCAGAAAATAATGATTGGATTAAATTAGATAAAATGAGTCCAGCTTATGATTTCTATATTTCTAAGAAAAGTTTTCAAGTTATATCTGCTTCACCTAAGATTATTAAAGTTACTGGTAAAATGGAAAATACTTCAAGAATTAATACAATGTTACTAGATAGAGGTAATTACGTACTAGGTACAGATGAAATTGATTGCGATCAAAAAATGACAAAAACTATTACTGCTGCAACTTATAAAAGTGATGGAACTCTACTTGTAAAACAAGATATGACTGATTCAGTATTCAAAAAAGTAACACCTGACTCTACAGGAGAAGAAATTATGAAAATAGCATGCACATTATAAACTTGCCCCTTATTTAACATAATGGCTATTATGTTAAATGGGTAGTAATTTAGTGGATTATTCATGTTTTACATTTAGAAAACTTGCAGACACTTTTAAAATTTGTAATCCTTGTCACAAAGGGTGTCTAGCTAAGCTAAGGCAGGTGTTTGTTGTAGTCGGGCCGCTACAATAAGGATAAAGAGTGCCTGTATGTTTAATTTCAAGATTTTTAATAAAGTCTCTACGGAAGTATTGACCATCAAAAATGACCTTCAGCTTAATGCTGAGCTGCAATTAATTAATAAATATAAAACGGCCACTTCTGAAGATTATAAACAGGCTATTGTTTTGATCTTTAAAGAACGTGGCTATACACGTTTGGAAATAGGTCAATTACTTGGGGAGCTAAAAGCTTCATAAAATACCGATTAAACAAAGCTTGGTATAACATCCAGGCTTTATAAAAAAGTACCTAGCTGTTACCCTTGTCCTGATTTTTTACTCTAAAAAGTTCCTCCATCTTATGACGCTTACGCCACCTTAAGTTTATTTACCCTCTTAAATCTGTAAATAACTCATCACTGTCTAGTGATGTGGTGTAGTCGCTTGTGTGTTGTATATATCACATCACTGGCCTATCTGAAAAATTAAAAAACAGGCTATGTTTATGTTATCTAATGTCCGAGAACAGTGGTTCTCTAACATCCGTGGGGATGTACTTGCCGGATTAGTCGTCGGTCTTGCACTCATCCCTGAAGCCATCGCATTTTCAATTATTGCAGGTGTAGATCCTAAAGTCGGTCTATACGCATCCTTCTGTATTGCTGTCGTGATTTCTTTCGTAGGTGGTCGTCCAGCAATGATTTCAGCTGCTACAGGGGCTATGGCACTGCTTATGGTCACATTGGTCAAAGAGCATGGGCTTGAATATCTGCTGGCAGCAACAATTCTGACAGGCATAATTCAGATATTGGCAGGCTATTTAAAGCTCGCCAAGTTAATGCGGTTCGTATCTAAATCTGTAGTTATTGGATTCGTAAATGCGTTAGCGATCTTAATTTTCATGGCTCAGTTACCAGAACTGATTAATGTGACCTGGCATGTATATGCTCTGGTTGCTTTAGGTCTGGCGATTATTTATCTCTTTCCTTTGGTTCCCAAATTAGGAAAATTACTCCCCTCTCCACTTGTCTGCATCATTGCGATCACATTACTGGCAATCGCTTTAGGAATTGATGTACGGACTGTGGGTGATATGGGGTCTTTACCTGACACACTTCCAATGTTTTTGATTCCAAATATTCCTTTGAATATTGAAACATTGATGATTATTTTGCCTTACTCGGTAGCACTGGCGGCTGTAGGTTTACTTGAATCGATGATGACAGCAACCATCGTGGATGAAATGACAGATACGCCAAGTGATAAATATCAGGAATGTAAGGGACAAGGGATTGCGAATATTGCTTCTGGCTTTATGGGTGGCATGGCCGGTTGTGCCATGATTGGTCAATCTATGATTAACGTAAAATCAGGCGGCCTTACACGCTTATCAACATTCTCTGCGGGTATTTTTCTTCTTATTCTGGTTGTATTTATTAGTGACTGGCTCAAAGTGATTCCAATGGCTGCATTGGTAGCGGTGATGATCATGGTCTCTATTAGTACTTTTGAATGGAGTTCTGTCACTCAGTTAAAAGATAATCCTAAGAGTAGTAATATCGTCATGATTGCGACAGTGATTGTAGTTGTTGCTACGCATAACTTGGCTCTAGGTGTATTAACGGGCGTATTGCTTTCAGCCTTGTTCTTGGCGAATAAACTTGAAAATGATATCCAGGTGACAGCTTCTTTTGAGGGAACGGCCCGTTTGTATGATTTGAGAGGTCAGATCTTCTTTAGTTCTTCTGAAAAATTCATGCAAGGTTTTGACTTTAAAGAGGATGTAAAGGATGTGATTATTGATTTGACCCATTCTCACATTTGGGACGTAACATCAGTCGCCATGCTTGATTCTGTTGTAAATAAATTTCAAAAGAATGGTGTGAATGTCACTGTGCGTGGCTTAAATGAAGCTAGCTCTATCATGATTGATAAGTATGGAACACATGCCAGAATCTAAGTGAAGGAGACTCTACATTTATGTAGAATCTCTAAAATTAACATAATACACCTTATATGAAATGCGTTATAATTATCTATAGAAATCAATGCTGTAGTTTCTAGTTAATAGCCCATCTTCCCCAAGGTGGGCTTTTTTTATGACTTTTCACGTTCCACGCTTATTATTTAATCAAAGTTTCACGAGTTTGATTAGGTCAATTGAATAATCAGGATGCCTGGTCTTTTTCTTTTTGGCGTTCATCCAGCTCTTTTTTGAGTGCCTTTTTATCCTGGTACGATGCAATCAGCATGATCGGGATCAGCAGCGGGGCCACAATAATTCCCAGGGCAATGTCTTTCAGTTTCGGCATGATCTCTCTCCCTTAGTCATTATCAAAAACAGCATTCAGCACACGGCCAAATAAGCCACGTTTTTTCTTTGTCTCATCGTGTGTCTTTGATACGTGTTGTGGTGTTTCATTGGGGTATGTTACTGGTGTTTCATGAGATATATTAATTTCACTATATTTATTATTATCAATAGTTTCACTTGTTTCTCTACTGTTGTCGCATGGTGCATCATTAGAATGTGTCACTGGTGCGTCATGAGACATTTTTTCTTCAGACTCTTTATGCCCTAATAGTAGTTGAAAGCGGTCTATTTGATCTAAATAGCGTTTTTCTCGATCTTTGTATGACTCAATTTCTTTTTTCATGAAATCAACAAGCTGACGTAAATCCGCATCATCCTTAGATTGATTCACTTCTTGTTTTTGTTCATGCTTTTTGATTGGCTCTCCAAAGCATCGGATGACTTCTGCAATATCAAAAAGTCCATCAGCGCTTCGGGATATACGTCCTTCTTTTATGGCCCTATATAACGTAGAGCGACTGACGTTAAAGCGATTAGATACTTCACTTAGTGATAACTTAGCCATTTACTACATCCTTTTTACTTGATGGCATATATCCCACTTTTTTCAGGTACGGGTATAGTTCTTTTATTCGATCAGGGTTTTGCAGCATCTCTGCAATACGAATAGCAAATTGCGGATAGCTTTCAGTTCCTTGGGAATACCGCCCCATTTCTGGTAGCTCTGAAAGCTTATTTGCAAACATGTGACGTTGTGCATCAGTCATTTGGGTAAAGATATCTACCGTATTGGGGTCTCTTTCTGAAGGTATAGAATCAATTTTTTTATGCTTAAAAGTGAATGATAAGCCTGAGATAGATCTTCCTGTTTTGTACTGTTCATATTTTACATGTATATCAGTGAGCTCATTAATTTGCTTTATGGCTGGTTCTAAAACACGACTTTTAAAATTAATCATTTTTTGATATTCATTAATATCAAGTCCTAATTTTTCTCTGAACTCAGATAAAGGAATAACAGGTGTTTTTCCTACGTCTCTCCAAGCAATTAGAAACTCATATAGACGAATAGCATATTTGCTAGTTAGTTGGGCAACCTGTTTAAGTTGATAGCTCGTAAAGTGCTTTTCCAATCTTGTAATAAGAGGAACAACATCTGGTGCAAAGGTAACTTCTAATGTAGCAAGGTCATCAACATATGCAATTCGGCTAACCCAGCGGGATTTGACTACAATTTCTTTGTTTGTATCTTTATGAATTTCCTTAAAAGAGAACTTTCTTTCAAAAAGATTATTAACTGCATTTTTTAGAGCGTTATACGCAGCTTCTTTGGTGACATCAAAGCGAGAAGCATAATCAGAAGCATGGATTTCTAATTTACTGTCGGATGAGATCCCTTGGCCTGTTTCTCTTGCTCTTATTATTGATAAAAGGATAAGCCGTTGCTCGGTTACTTCGAGATTATAACTGGCATTAATTAAGGCATTATCTTTTACTACTAAGTCATTTTTCATAAGACTGCATAGGTTATAAGTGTTATTAAGACTACATTAGCATTCAATGTAATCAAATGCAAAGAAATTGTAGTCTTATGACAAAGAAATTGTAGTCTTATGACAAAGAAATTGTAGTCTTATGACAAAGAAATTGTAGTCTTATTAACCTTGAAAGCCTTGCAAACAAATGCTTTCAGAGAGTCTAAAAGCATTTAAAAACTTTAAAAATAATTAAAAGCACAGGCAAAGAAAAATTGCCCTTGGTTTTCGCTACGCTCAAACTCTATTGAATCTCGCTTTCGCTCGATTCGTCGGGGCAATTTTTTGGCTCATCTCGTTGTGACTTCAATAAAAAGCAAAAGCACGATGAATTCGCTTCGCTCATAGAGCTTTTTTACTCGCTACGCTCGATCTAGACTCAATTTTCTGCATGTGATTTACGCTCATTTAGGCTTCACAGCCTAAAAAGCTGTTTTTCAGAGGGTCTAAGCGCGAATTTCAGCGATTTCACTCGTAGACACTCGTTCTGTACCTTCCTATGTGAATTTGAGCTTAAATCGCAAATGAGTGCATTTAAAAGCTAAGTTTTATAGTGATTAGATAAAATCTTTACCTTTTGTATGAGGGTCATAAGAAAAAGCAGGTTTTTTAGTCTTCAATTTTTCTGTATTTCTTTCTGCATTCGTCATTTTCATTTTTTCATTAGAAGTAGGGACCATATCCTGGGACTCTAATTTTTCTATTTTATGTAAATGTACCTTTTTTTCACTCATTCCCATTTTATTCAAATTTCGCAAAACTGAACTGTAAGAAATATTGTTCGCTAGCTCAGGTAAATCAGCGTGGATTTCCTTAATTGTATAACCAGCTTCTAGCCGTTTTTCTATTTCAGGTAATACAGAGATGATGAATTTTTTAGCGCCATGCCTGGTAACCATAATAACTTCCTCTTTCCTTAATTTATGCAATTATGTGCAACTATATGCAATTAAGAGCTTTTATATGATTTTATATGAAATTATCTGCAACTATAAGCTTTTAAATGGTTTTTATTCATTTTAATGTGCAATTATATGCGTTTATGTGCAATTGCAATTTTCGTGATATTGGCAAGATGTGTAATGTTATATAACATGGCAAGCCTAGTTATATAAATTACCTTACTTATTCGCTTTCAGCTCAACGTGGCATCTTGTCCTGCGGAGCTTTTGGCATAGCCAAAATGTACTGGAAATCAAAAAATGACTGAACAGAAAAAGCCGAAACGGATACGCCAAAAAGTAATTCAAGTTGTGGTAACTGAAGCTGAGAAAAAGCAAATTGAAGAAAATGCTGCTCAGGGAAATTTATCAGCTTCTCAATATTTGCGTGATTTAGGGTTGGGTTATCAACCTAAAAGTCTGACTGATATAAAAACAATCCAGGAAATTCGCAGCCTAAAATCAGATATGAATAAAGTGGGGGGACTACTGAAAAACTTAATGAATGGAGAGCTGAGTGATCCGAAAGAAATCCGATCTAAAGTAAACGGGCTACTGCTGGATTTTTCCAAGAACCAAAATTCCATTGATCTATTCATTTCTAAAGTCAGATCCGCGATCAAGTTTTAAAAAAGTGTAAAGTGTGTCCCCTTGTATAGGGGCGTTAGCCAGCCGTTCCTTTAGCGCTATATCCAAGTAGCCAATCTAAAAAAGTGTAAGGTGTGTGACCTTGTATAGGGGCGTTAGCCTGATGAATTTCGTGTAAGAGACTTTATGTTAAATAATAAAATAAAATGACTGTTTGTCGTTAAATGTGAAAAAATCACTTTAAATATAAGTGAAAGAGGTTATCATCTCCTTATTATTTGTTTTGATGTGAAAGATATGCTAGTAGAATTTTCTGTTGAGAACCTACTTTCTTTTAAAGAAAAATCTTCTTTTTCTATGGTAGCGGGTAAAGAAAGATTAAAAAAAAATCATGTAAATGAATCATTTAAAAAAATATCTACTTTAAAATTAGCTACTTTGTTCGGCGCTAATGCTTCAGGTAAGTCTAATATTATTAAGGCTATAGATTTAGGTAAACGGTTAATTACAAAAGAAGTAGATCTTACGTCAAAGTTAGCAAACAAATTCCGTTTAGTTGAAACTATAAATCCTATAAGTACTCTCGAATATAAAATTCATCATAATGATAATATTTATATTTATGGTTTTTCCTTTGATACTGTAAAGTTTACAGAGGAGTGGCTGTATTTATTAAAGTCAAAGGATGGCAAGGCTGAACAAGTTTTTGATCGTACATTTGAAGATCTTAAGCCTAATATTGAATTAGGTCGTATGTTCGATAATGAAAGTCTAATGACTAAGAGTTTATTTGAGTCATATAAAGAGGACTCCCTTCTTATAAGCTTAGTTGATCAATTTAATTTTAAAAATGAATCTGTGGGCCTAAGTCATATGCAAAATATATATGATTGGTTTAGTAATTCCCTTACAGTTATTTATCCAACTTCAAAAGCAACAGAAGGTATTCACCATGAATTGAATAGAAATTCAGACTTTAGAGATCTTTTTACAAGATTCTTAAACGCATTAGATACTGGAATAGATAATATTGTTTTTAAAGAAATAAAAAGAGAAAACCTACCATTTCCTGATCAATTCTTAGATAAGGTTATAGCTTCTTTATTAAAAAAAGGTAGTGAAAAAAATACTGCCTCTATTAGTGATCCAGTTAAAGGTGAACTTGTTTTAATTAATAAAGATAATGATGAAATACAGTTTTTTAAATTAGTTACCCAACGAAAAGTAGATGGTACTGATAAATACGTAGATTTTGATAGTTCAGATGAAGAGTCAGATGGTACAAAAAGATTATTTGACTTAATCCCTATAATTTTATCGACAATTCAGGGCGGTAATGTTGTCATAGTTGATGAAATAGAAAGAAGCTTACACCCTAACTTAGTTCAGGCTTTAATAAAGTTTTATATTAAAATTTCAAAAGATATTTATAGCCAATTGATTTTAGCTACGCATGAATCTGCACTTTTAGATCAGGAACTATTACGACGAGATGAAATTTGGTTTATTTCAAAAGCTAAGAATGGTGCATCTAGTCTACATTCACTGGCTGAATATAATCAAAGATTTGATAAAGAGTTGCGAAAAAGTTATCTCAATGGTCGATTTGATGGCATTCCAAATCTTTCAGAAATAGGTAGCAATATTACATGAGTCGTAGTTTTGAAGCTGTTGTTAGGACTGAAAAGTATAAAGAGCCAAATAAGTTTTTCTATATAGCATGTGAGGGACATGTTACTGAAGTTGAATACTTTCAAAAACTGAATGAGGTTGGTGAAAAGTGTAAATTTGTACATTATGAGCGGGCTGAGAATGAAAAAAATAATAGCTCCCCAAAAAATGTTTTTAAGACATTAAAGAAAAATGTCAAAGAGGCAGGACTAAATCCTAAGACAGATGAGTGTTGGATTATTGTCGATAGAGATCAATGGAATAAGAATTTAGCAGAAGCAGTACAAGAGTGTTTGAATCATAATTACAAATATTCTGTTTCTTCACCATGCATAGAAATTTGGTTCATTATGCATTTGGTGAAAATAGACTCATTAATTCAACCTTTTCAAGCCCCCCTCCTACAAAATCCTATTTTTTACATTAGAAAAGATAGACGTAAAACAAAAGTACAATTTTGTGAAAGTTATTTGGATTTTTTATTAAAGACATATTTAGGAAAAGATATGGCTTATGAGAAAAATTCGGCACTTCCTGATGAATTTTTCAATAAAGAGAAAATTAATTTTGCTATAGAGCAAGCAAAGGAAATAGAAGGAAAAATTAAAGATCCTGAATATCGCTATCCTATGAACCATATTGGATCTCAACTATATCAATTATTAGAAAATTTTCTTAAATTCAATGAAGAACATAAAGAATAATGTGTATTTTTAAATTTTTCTAAAACTAACATAATACGGACTACCCAGCGTAAATAGGCAATAAAAAACCCGGCATCCTGCCAGGGTTTTTTCTTTATACTGAGGTAATTTTTTGATTCGAATAAGATTTCTATTATGACTGAGGGAAAGGCTTTACTGTTACAGGCAAAAGTTACTGATAAAGATTTAGATACTTTCGAGAGCAAACTCTTAAATTTGTGCCAACAATATTTTTTAGATCCATTAAAGTCAGATCTTTTAATACCTAGCCGTTTAAAAGACATTATAAAAAAATATGAAGAAAAACAAAGCCTAAGTAAATTTGAAGAAGTATATATTCATGAGTATATGCTCAGATCTTTAAGCGGTTTCCTGCCAGACTTTCAGAAAAAAATTAGACATAAAGTTGAATTAGAAAGAGTAGCTGAGGAAAAAATTCGTCAGGAGAAGTTGAGACTGGAAGCTATTGAAAAACAAAAGTTGCTTGAGTCAGATCCTGTTTATATTGCAAAGCAAAAAGAAAAAGCATTACTAAAAAAATACGACATTAATGAATATCTATCAGGGGCATCACCTACAGAGCTTTCTGAAATTTTGAATAAGCTAGAAAATGAAACAAGACTTTCTCAAGATGAGGCTGTTTGGTTAAATACAATAGGTAAAAAATTCTTTACTGCCAAAGTTCGTCATAAATTTCATCGATTAGAAGCTAATTATTATTTGCAGGAATATGCAAAGAACACCAAGAACATTTGGAATGCTATTAATGCTAGTAGTCAATTAAGAAAGTGTAAGGAAAGTGTTGAAGCAGAAGAATTTTTAGAAAAAATTTCCACTAATGGTATCAAGGATAAAAAATTATTATCTGCGTATTTCACTACTCTTGGTGGAGTTAGACGTGATCTTCGCAAGGTTAACGTGGCCATTGATAATGCATCCAAAGCTCATAATTTAACTCCAGATAATTATCGTCCTTGTACTTTATTAGGCGCTATTTATATGGAAACGTATCAATATACACTTGGGCATGAGTGGTATGAAAAAGCTAGTGAACGAGGTGCAACAAATCAATCAATTAATGCTGATCTTAAAAGCATTATCTCTAAGATGGATAAAGCTAAACGTAATGAAATGATTGAACATTTATTGAAGTTAGATCCTCACGCATACTCATGGCTAAAGTCTCTAAAAACAGCCGTAATAAACAAGCCTACAAGTAAACAAAATAAAGTTGAGCAGTCAGTAAAAGCTCAGAAAAAAGCATCGCCACCACAGCCAAAGAAGAATGCTCAAAATAAGCAGCCTAAAAATTCTGAAAAAAGTTTAAAGGCCCTTTTAGAACAGGGAGCTAAGGCACACAATTTAAACCAGCCAGTGAGCCTATCAAAACCCTCATGCATGAAGCCAAAGAAGAAATAATTTATTATTGAGTTTCGCTAAAATTAACATAATACACGTTATACGAATCTAAAAATGGGAGCTTAAGCTCCCATTTTTACTGATGATTTTTTAATTCTTTTAGCATGGCATCCCGCAAGATTTCATTCATGCGTGTCTGATAACCTTTACCTTGTGCTTTGAACCATGCAAGTACATCAGCATCTAAACGAATAGATGTTTGTTGCTTCACTGGTCGATAGAATTGATTGTGGCGGACAGCATTACTCCAGTCGGTAATTTCAGGAATATCTGATAGATCTAGCTGATCGTCAGGAACCGTTCCCTTAGCAAGCAAGCGTTCAATTTCAGCATCTTGCTTGTCGCTGAATTTTTCATTCAGTTCTTTGCGTGAGTATCTAACCGTGCTCATATCTATCTCGCTCCGCCTTAGTGACTTGTCTTGCACTAATGATTCGTATGATTTCACAATCATCTTCATCGAAGATGGTGTGAGCTACTAATAGCATTAGTACGCCTTTTACTCTTCCAATGGTTTGCCAACGTTCTTCACCATCGGTATGTCTATCCTGGATTGAGATCCGTAATGGATCATCAAAGACAAGGCTTGCAGTTTCGAAAGAGATATCATGCTTTTTCTGATTCTTTCGATTCTTTGCCTCATCCCATTCGAAATACTGTTCCATAAAAAACATTCAAATTAGTATATACAATAATGTATCATAAAATTGTATCACTCAAGCTGAAAAGCGTAATTTCTAGTCAAATTTATTGGCAAGAACTATCAAAATCGATCATAAAAAAGCCGACTTGTTTCAAAATCGACTTTTTGCTGATTTCTTAGTCATGACTAAATTTTTAAGTTATTGATTTTTATATTAATATACAAGTGTATTGCGTATAATCGCCATTATGTTAAATAGCATAAAAAGGGACCTCAGATTTGGGTCCCTTTTATCTAAATTATTTGTATGCTTGGATAGATTTTAGAATCTCCTGTCTGGCTTCTTCTACATTACCCCAACCATTAAATTTCATCCATTTACCTTTTTCCAAGTCTTTATAATGTTCAAAGAAATGTTTCATTTGATCTAATTGAAGCTGAGGGAGGTCGCTCAGATCTTCAACATTGTTATATAGAGGTGTGAGCTTAGAATGAGGTACAGCAATGATCTTTGCATCAATACCGGCTTCATCTTCCATATACATGACTCCGACAGGTCTGCTGCGAATTACTGATCCTACAGCAACCGCATGGGGAGCTATTACAAATACATCTAAGGGATCACCATCCTCGCTTAATGTTTGAGGAATATAACCGTAATTGTACGGATATGACATTGCTGTACTTAGAAAGCGATCAACCAATAAAGCATCATATTCTTTATTCACTTCATACTTGATGGGTTTAGCATTTGCCGGGATTTCGATGATGCTATTAAAGTCATCTGGTGGATTAGTACCTGCTTTAACATTTTTAAAAGTCATTGTTTTACCTTCTAATATTTAGATTATTAATGATTAGTGAAAAATTGATAGGAAAGTATTCCTAGTACTGTAAAGATTAATGAACCTATTACATGGATGGCTATTGTTGAGATAGCATATTCAAACTTTGAAGCTTGTAGCAACGCAACAATTTCAACTGAAAATGTTGAAAAGGTCGTTAAAGCACCGCAGAAGCCTGTCACAACGAATAACTTATAATTAGGGCTTATTGAGCTATTTGAAAAAAATGATACAGCTAATCCAATAATAAAAGCACCGATTAAGTTAACAATCACTGTCCCGAAAGGAATATTTTCAAATACGCTATTAAATCTTAGACTTATGCCCCAACGAAGCCAGGCACCGATTACAGAACCGAGAGCAATTGATAAAAGAGAAAGATACATGTCTGCTCCTAGTTATGAGCAGCAAAAGATATATAAATAAAGAACTTTATGACGGGAAAACATAGCGTAGCTCCATTTTGTAAAAGCAGAGCACGCGACTACGTACCCTGCTTGAGGGAAACGTAGGTATCATCAGCCAGAATTGGCGGTTTGTGTAAGGAGGATAGCCATCTCCTTTGAGTACTATTATTTAAAAATTGATTAGCTAATTCAACAACCTTCTATTATTAAAATACGTAAGTTTGATACTTTTTTATCTTTAGTTTAGTAAAACTTGAAACTTTTCATTTTTTCTATAATCTTTTTGGAAAGGGTGTCCAGCTAAGCTGAGGCAGGTGTTTGTTGTAGTCGGGCCGCTACAATATTGATAAAGAGCACCTGTATGTTTAATTTCAAGATTTTTAATAAAGTCTCTGCAGAAGTATTGACCATCAAAAATGACCTTCAGCTTAATGCTGAGCTGCAATTAATTAATAAATATAAAACGGCCACTTCTGAAGATTATAAACAGGCTATTGTTTTGATCTTTAAAGAACGTGGCTATACACGTTTGGAAATAGGTCAATTACTTGGGGAGCTAAAAGCTTCATAAAATACCGATTAAACAAAGCTTGGTATAACATCCAGGCTTTATAAAAAAGTACCTA
>NZ_SJOC01000031.1:0-8886 GCF_004331195.1 Acinetobacter sp. ANC 4216
GCCGTGATGATGACGACGACGATGATCGCGGTAGCCGCTCTGGTGGCCGAGGACGTGGTCGCAGCCGTGATGATGACGACGACGATGATCGCGGTAGCCGTTCAGGTAGTCAGAGAAGAGGGAATACCCCTGCACGTGATGAGCAAGGAAGATTTACTTCTCGGTAATTGACAGATACCTATAATTTTCTCCAAGAAAATTATAAAAGCGCAGATAATTAGTCTGCGCTTTTTAATTTTTCTACAATCTATTAAGTCTTAGAGAAGTTAGGAGTTTATTTTATGAATAGGTGCATAAAGTTACTTTCCAAAGAGAAACTAAGTATTAGTTTTATCGAGAGTGCATCCGCAGGTTACTTAGCTTATCGATTTTCGCAAAACAAATATTCGGGTGATATTTTATATGGTGGTTTAGTATGTTATGACATGAAAGTTAAAGAAAATATTTTAAAGATAAGCCCTAAATTTATAAAAAAATATACTCCGGAGTCTATGGAAGTTACTCAAGAGATGGTAAGAAAAGCCAGTAAGATTTTTAACTCTGATTTGTATATAGGATGTACAGGACTCTTAAAGAGAGGTGGTTCCGAAACAAAAGAAAAGCCAGTGGGTACTTTTTTTTATGTGATTTCATATAAAGATAATATCTATAGTTTTCGATGTTTTTGTAAAGGAAAACCTAAAGAAAAGTTAAAAAAACTAATGAAAAATATTAACCAAAGTTTAATTAAAATTCTTGAAAAGAAAAAATGATATTACTCATTATTTAAAGCGAAATATAGAAGGGTGATGATTTGCTGTTACTAGGTGTTTTCTGAGTTTTTATAAAAAATTAACATAATACACGTTATACGAAGCCAAAAATGGGAGTCAAAGGCTCCCATTTTTACTATTTTTTTTGAAAATTTCGTATAAGTACCATTATGTCAAATAGGGTTAAGTATATTAATTTTATCTATATTTACGATTATCAAATATGTTCATAAATATTAATGTAAAGAATACAATGAGGGTATATTGCAAACTAAAAGCAATAGCAGAAATATAAGGAGGTGCGAAACTGTGTAAGTAGGTAAGAGTATCGCCTTTGCGCCATTCTTTATATGGTGGAAGAGGCTCATCATTAATAATAAACCAAGTCAGGTTCATCAGGCCTAAAGTAAAGCAGAAAAATACAATGCCAAGCCAACCATTGATAGACTGCTGGTTCCTATTTAATGTTGCATAATGCTGACGTATTTGTCTTACATATGTGGCGGGTAGTGGGTGTCTTAAATAATTAAGAACAATAAGGCCAATTACGAAAAAAGTACATATTGCAAAATAGTCATTTAGAAACTTATGTTTGCTTGAAATTGAAGAGTCAATTGTGGCCGGTAATAAGCCCTGAAATGAGAAATCAAAACTGACTATGACTAATGCGATTGCAGTGGGAACAAGATAAAAATAATAAAATGGTGCTGTAACATCTAAATAATATAAAAAAGCTGATTTTTTTTTCATGATTTTTTGGTGATTTCGTTTAAGATTTCCTAAAATTAACATAATACACCTTATACGAAATGCTTGTATTTTTTATTTATATATCAGTATATTAGATTAAGCCGCTCTAGGAAGTAAGGCACCAGAGCGGCCCTTTCTTTATTTTTTATGTTCCACGGTCAATAAGTAAGCAATGTTCCACGGGTTTATTCAGTTTTAATAAACATCATCCGGTTTTTTGAGGAGTCATTATTTCAGGTGCTTGCACTGAAATTGGCTCATCAAAAAACTGGAGTCCTGGTTAACCATAAGGAAGGAAAAAACGGCTCAGGAAGCCCCTTTTTTTAGGTTCAGGCTCAACATGTTCTGGAACAGGGATACGTTTGTTCTCTGGAGTAGTCAATCCGTCCTCTTTAACCTGCTTTAACTGAATATTTGTTGCCATATCAGTTGGGTTTGGCGAAATATTACTTTCAATATTCTCTTTATTAGGTTCACTACTAGCTTTAGGTGGCTTCATTTCAATTAGTGTAAGAAGCGTATCGATACGAGCATTAGCTTTAGCCTCTCTATCTTCTGCTTTTTCTAATTGTTTCTTTAAAAAGTCGATCTGATTTTTTAACTCTACTACTGTTTTATCAGTGTATTCGGGTGTATCCAGATTCTGTATTAGAGACGTATCAATACGTTTTGACTGTTTTCCAGAAAACGGTTCACCATATACACGCAATAATTCTGAAAAGTCTATAAAACCATCATGATCACGGCTTAATACCCCATTTTTTATATCTTTATAAAGTGTCGCTCTAGATTTTTTATACAGTGTAGCAGCATCACTAACACTGTATTTTGTACTTGTTTTCATAGTGTATTACTGTGTATTTAAGATACGTATTGAAGAATACAATAAGTGTATTCTTCAATACACTCAAGGTTTGAAGCCTAAGTTCCGTAAGTAAGGTAAAAACTGCTTCTGTTGTTTTGGATCTCTAAGTTTTTCCTTGATTTTTGAAGCTAATATTTCATAGCTCTCACCCTCACGTGCTAGATAAGAAAGTTCATGTAGACGCGATAGTTGATTACCAAACATGTTTATCTGAGCATCTGTTAACTTATAGAACTCTTTCGGTATGTCTTTACTTTCCTGATCAATGCTTTTTGTTTTTTCTTTAAAAGAAAAAGTAATGTGAGTAACTTTACGACCTGTTTTTTTCTGCTCATACGTCACACGTAAAGGGCTGTATTCATTTATTTGATCTACAGCAGTATCAATTACCCTTTTTTTAAAATCAGCAAATAACGGATACTTTTTACCTAGTTCCAGCATGGTTCGTAGATTATCAACAGAGATTTCACGCTTACCCATTTGCCTGTATTGCACCAGTAACTCATAGATACGGATACCGTACCCACTGTTGATACCTGCGATATCAGATAGAGCATATTTCGTAAATTCTCTACTTAGGTTAGATATAAAAGGCAAAATTGGTTTTGAAAAGCGAATACCAATGACACTTTGACTATCTAAAAACTGAACCTCTTGTACCCATCTCATTTTGATAGATTTATCGTCCACAGAGAGGTTGATAGACCTTTCATAAAGTCTATTAATCCCTTCTTTTAAATCTCTATAGGCTGTTTTCTCGTGTACTCCTAGGAGCTGTAATTCATTAACACTCACTGGGTATAACTCATCATCTGTGATGGGTTGATTCTTTGGAATACGTGAAATGGCTGCTAAGACAATACGTTGCTCTACGGCACTTAATTGATATGAAGCTTCTATAACTTGATTTGATTTTACAACTTGATTCTTATCCAAAATAAAACCATTTAGTTTTAATATATGACAAATATATACTTGTCATAGTTAGTAGTCAATCCGTCATAGTTAAGTAGTCAATCCGTCATAGTTAGTAGTCAATCCGTCATAGTTAGTAGTCAATCCGTCATATTTAAATGCTGAAACCCTTGCTACTAAAGGCATACAGAGGACTGAAAAGATTTAAAATATTTAAAAATAATTAAAAAAGGAAATTTGAAAAATTGCCCTTGGTTTTCGCTTCGCTCAAACTCTATTGAATCTCGCTTTCGCTCGATTCGTCGGGGCAATTTTTGGTTAATATTTGCGTGACTTTTAGAAAAAGCAAAAGCAACTCGGAATTCGCTTCGCTCATAAGTGTTTTATGCTCGCTTCGCTCGGTCTAGGTTCAATTTTCTACATGTGATGAACGCTTTCTTAGGCTAACTTGCCTAAAAAGCTGTTTTTCAGGGAGGCGAGGCGCGAATTTTTTCAGTTCGCTCGTAGACACTCGCTCTGTTTAACGACTCATGCCACGAGATTTCATTTTTGGTACTTGCTGTTGTTTGAGTCGTTGTTCTTGTCTGAGTTTCAGCTGTTGTTCTGCTTTGATTTCATCGATATGTTTTTTGATGACACGATAGGAGCTGTAGAGCTTCTGATATTGCTCAGCTTTCGCTGGGTGATGTTTTTGGTATTGTTTCCAGGCATAGGTTCTAAACTCGTCTTTACCCAGTAAGTTTTTTACACCATGTTGTTTCTTGTCTTCGTGTTGGCTTTTTAAGTGCTGGTGTTTTCGGTAAATATCTTCACGCTGTTCTTCCCAGGCTTTTTTCCCAAATAGCAGCGGTTTCTTTTTGCTGAGTTCTGCATGTTGCTCAACCAGGCTTTGTAATTGGTCCCGGCTTTTCTTTAATTCTGTCCGGATAATGTCCTCGGCCAGGTTTTGTGCGAACTCATTTTGATGCTTTTGCAGCTTGTTTAGGGTATTTGTGGCCTTTTCAAGGCTGCTTTGCATGAAACCTAGATCCAGATTCGCGTCTTTTGCGCTGATTTCGCCTTGAAGTACTTTAGCCAGGGATTCCCTCTGTTTTTCCTCAAACACGGCTTTTTCGTCAATTGGTGGCGTTCTAGCGCTATGTTTGATTTGAATCTGCTGTTCTTTTTTCAGTTTGCTGAGTTTTATCTCATTTTCAGCAATCAGCATGTCCATATTTTTGCCGTATTGCAGCTGAGCCTGGTTTCTTTGTTTGATTTCATCATTGCTTCGGCTGATTTCAGTCTCAATCCCTTTCCGGCGCAGTTCGGTCACTTTCGGTCCCTCGTGCAAAGTCGCTTCCAGACCATTCTCCTGGTCTTTGTAGCTGCGATGATCGACTCGGGCGGTGGATCCGGCCATATCCAGGTGCATATTGCAGATATCAGCAAACTGTTCACGCCAGTGTTCGATTTCTCCACTGTGTTTCTGATCGAGTTCCCGGGTTTTCTCTGTAAAACCTTCTGGAGTGAGTTTACGTGTGCTCATCAGAATATGGGCGTGATAATTGCGCTCATCACTGCCGGATTCGGTATGCGGTGCATGGATACAGGCATCAACCGCCACCTGGTGCCTTTCTACGATTTTAGAACATAGATCCTCAAGCATGGCCAGGCGTTGTTCCTGGTTCAGTTCACTGGGAAAGGCAATTTCAAACTCCCGGGCGACTGTGGAATTTTTTCGAGTTTCTCGTTGTTCAACTTCGTTCCAGAGTTTTTCCCGGTTTTTTAAATGCTTTGGTGCGCCTTCGGGTAAGTAAATCTCTTTGTATTCCACACCGGTTTTTCGGCTGTAATCATGTTCCCGGCCTTCACGTTCGCAATAAATCTTTTCACCTGCGCGATAGGCGATTGCAGCAGTGGCGGAACGCCCTGCAGATCGTGCTACGGTTTTGACTGAAAAGTGGTAAATCGCCATGCCTGTTTTTCGCTTTTAAATTTTCACGTAGTGAAATACAACCGTGGATACGGTTGTCGGGGTATTGGGGTCTCCCCAATCGGACTTGCAAACGAAGTTTGCATAAGTGCGCTCTTCGAGGAAAACATTACTATACATATAGCACCTTGAATGCATATTCAAGTGCGCTTATGTTAGGGATGGTTTCCCAGGATGATGGTATTGGATTAATGAGCGTTACTGAAACTTTAGATAGCAAGATTAAGGCACAGGAAGAGAAGCTAAAACAGCTTAAGGCTCAAAGACAGGCAGCATTGGCAAGAGAACGTGCCAAAGAGAAAGAACAGGCACGAAAGGATGATACCAGACGCAAGATTTTAATCGGGTCCTGTATGTTGAAAATTACCGAAGAAGATGAACAGGCTCGGGCAAAACTGACTGCTCAAATGGATAAGTATTTAACAGATGAAAGAGATCGTAAGCTGTTTGATCTGCCGATATTTAATTATTGATCTGTTGAAAAGATACATAGGAATGTGAAATGAGATTGTTGATTGCTTTAATTTTTCCCTGACTGCTGTTTTTTACGATAGGTCGTCCATTTGCAGGAATGATGTGTTTATTTCTTCAAATTACGATCCTAGGATGGATCCCGGCCGCAATTTGGGCGGTGTATGCTTTATCGCAATATAAGACAGATAAAAAGATCAAAAAAGCATTGCTTTACTAAGTTCTGCGAAGAGGAAAATTAACCATATTTTTCTTTTTAGACCTGAGACGTTGTCCAGATTGACCACACTTTTAAGTGTGGTTTTTTATTTTTACCTAGCCTAAAGATATCATTTAGAAAAGAACCCATTTTTTATGAGTTATAGTGATAATGGCGGAACATAATGATATTGCTTAATAATAAGAATAATTCTATATTAAAAAAATATGGAAAAATTAACTATAACATTTTACTAAGTTTAATTAAAAAAACTTATGAGTAATAAAAATGGAATATTGGAATATTTTTTTATTAATCTCAATAGTCATAATGATATGCCTAACATTTTTTGTATTGTGTGTAGGACGCAAAGTTTGGAAAAATCTTATAGTTACCTTAATAATATCTACTCTCATTAGCTTCCTTATTTTATGCGCTATAAATTTTTTATTTGGACATGGTGTATATATTCCGTGGAGTAACCATAGCCACTGGACAGAGATATTAAGTATAGAAATAATACTCATGAGTTTAGTAATAGGAGGAGTTAGTACCTTCATGATTATGTTAGGGACATTTATTTCTAAAAATAATAGATAGCACAGAATTAATAATCTATAAGTTATAGAAATTACTAGTAATTTTATAAAAAAATTTAGATTTATAAGTGTTGTGCCAATCTATCTTAAAGAATCAATGATTATTCAAATGATTAATAAAAATAAGTTCATTATAGTGATTTTTAAGTTTAATTAATTGTGTGATATTAATCACGCTAATCAATAAGTCAGTGGTCGGTTTTACAATATAATGTGGTGATTATTTAATCAATAGATGCTTTAATCAGCCTCAGAACAATAACTATAAAACGCCACAGCGAAGAAAATTAGCTCTCTAATTCTTACTTATAAAAAGAACTAAAAGAAGAATTAGAGGGTTTTTTTTTTTCTTATCGAATTCACAATATTTTTTCCATCTAGCTCCTATCCCATAAAGGTATGAGGCTACTTTTTTGTGTTATTCCCAAGTAGAAATGTCTGTATAGGACATTTCTACTTGGGAATAACAGAGAGCTTATCGCTCTCGTTTTTTTGTTCTAAAACTGCTAAAATTCTTATACGCCATTGACGTACTTAAACCTATGTTATTCATTGAAACCAGTATTTTTACCAAGCAAATTAAAGAGCTTGTGAATGATGAAGAGTATCGTCAGCTTCAGCAGGATCTCTTGGTACAACCTGATAAGGGCGACTTAATCAAGAATGGCGGTGGCATTCGTAAAGTACGTTGTGCTCAAGGTAATAAGGGTAAAAGTGGCGGTATCCGAGTGATCTATTATTGGGTCACAGAAGATGATCAGATCTTTTTTCTGGTGGCTTATCCAAAGTCAGTAAAAGATAACCTGACTGATAAAGAAACATCGATCTTGCGTCAATTAGTGAAGGAGCAATTTCATGGATAACAACTTATTTGATGACCTGGTTGCTTCGATTAAAGAAGCTGGTGCCATTAAACGCAATGAAATGAAAGCAAGCCGAGTGACTGAGCTTGAATTACCAGATATCAAGGAAGTACGTGAGAAAACAGGCTTAACCCAGGCTGAATTTGCGGCACGCTTGCATATTAGCGCGAGAACGCTCCAAAACTGGGAACAAGGCCGTCGCTATCCGACTGGTCCTGCAGCTACTCTAATTCGTATCCTGGATGCTCATCCAACTCTGATTTAAAAATTTTAGATAATAAAAAAACCCCGGCATCCTGCCGGGGTTTTTCGTATTGGTTCGCTCGGTATAACTCCTGTCGTACCTTACAGTCCTTGTGCTTATCTATTGTTATTCTTCTATGGAACTTCCTGTTCCCGATGAGTTCATCATAGGAAAATTCCAGTATTGCGGATAGCAGCAAAGAGCAGAGATTGATGTGAGCCAAAGCGTACAAAATAGCCTAAATTTTATCCACAGCAATTGGGGATAGTTTTGGAGCCTGGATCCGTATGAAATGGGCACAGATTGCTAAATTGATCGTTTTTTAACCAAATTTACTGGCAAAATGTTACAGATTCGCTTAAAAACTCACCAACTTATTACAAAAGCCAACTTTTTGCCTTTTCTTGGTCATGACTAAATTTTTAAGTTATTGATATTTATATTAATATACAAGTGTACTTCGTATAATCGCCATTATGTTAAATGGCTAACATGTTTATATAGAAATCCATGTTTTTAGCTTCAGTTCTTATAGGTAAATATACGGGACTTTCTTGTTATCTTCGTAAATAAAAAATAAAAAAAAATTCTTAAATTAAAGTTTTTTATATGAATATTAATTAGTGCTTTTACATTAATAAGATTAGAAACATATGCCAGGTTCATTCTTAAATTTATATCTTCTAACTTAGACAAGCTATTTACCTTTCGCGAAGAATAATTAGAGGCGGTATAGATATGGCTAATCAAGATGATGATACAAATACATCAAATCGTGGATTTGCGAGCATGGATCCAGACCGACAACGTGAGATAGCGAGTCAGGGTGGTAAAGCTGCCCATGAAAGTGGAAATGCTCATGAATTTACTTCTGACGAAGCTCGTGAAGCTGGAAGAGCTGCCCATCGAAGTGGAAATGCTCATGAATTCACTTCAGAAGAGGCGCGCGAAGCGGGCTCCCGTAGTCATATAAATGATAATAATTCTGGTGGCCGAGGACGTGGTCGCAGCCGTGATGACGACGATGACGATGACGATCGCGGTAGCCGCTCTGGTGGCCGAGGACGTGGTCGCAGCCGTGATGATGACGATGACGATGACGATCGCGGTAGCCGCTCTGGTGGCCGAGGACGTGGTCGCAGCCGTGATGACGACGATGACGATGACGATCGCGGTAGCCGCTCTGGTGGTCGAGGACGTGGTCGCAGCCGTGATGACGACGATGACGATGATGATCGCGGTAGCCGCTCTGGTGG